>JANYHY010000515.1 GCA_025362165.1 Myxococcales bacterium
CGTGCCTGTCTTGTCGAACACGACACGCGACACGCGCGGCGCTTTGTCGAGAAAATCTGCAGAGCGAACATAGAGGCCGCGCTTCCTAAGGCCAGCGCCCACGAGCTCATAAGCCAATGGAGTCGCGATGCCGAAGGCGCACGGGCAGGTGACGACCAACATCGCAGTGGTGACCGAGAGCGCTCGCACCAGGTCGTGAGTGATGAGAGACCAGGTAACGAAAGCGGTAGTCGCCAGCACGAGCACGGCGACGACATAGAGCGGCGCGAGGCGGCGCAGGAAGGCGCTCTCGGTGCCACGGCGATCGAGGGAACGCGCGGGAGTTCGGAGGATGTCCCCTAGCGCGCTCTCTTCGAAGGAACACGCTGCGGCTGCGGTGATCGCGCGGTCGCCGACATTGAAAGCACCTGCGGGGATGACGTCTCCGGCGAGGTAACTTCGCGGGTAACTCTCGCCGTTGATCCAATCTAGTGAGCACCTGGCTTCCGCGCTCACGAGCCTGGCGTCGACAGGCACGAGATCCCCGGGCGCGATGGACAGGTTGTCGTCACGGGAGAGATCTCCGACCGGTACGACGCGCGTCTTACCCTCCGCCACTCTGCGCGTGAGCAGGGAGCCAGCTGCGCCGTCGCTCAGGAGTTGCCTACGGTTCTTCTCGAGGACGCGCTGCTGGAGGAATCGGCCGAGGAGCATCAATGTGACGAACACTGTTAGAGTGTCGAAATAGGGAGGCCTATGTGTGGCCCACGCGGCGACGCTCCCCGCATAGGCGAGCGCGATTCCGAGAGCGATCGGTAGGTCTAGGTGTAAGGCGCGAGCTCTGATGGCTCCCCACGCCGCGCGGAGGAATACGCTGCCGCCCACCAACACCGCGGCGGTCGCTAGCAACAACTCGACGCTCTCGAAGAGGCGGAAAACAGGGCCCGCAGCGAGCCCAGCGTACTCGGCGATCGAGAAGCTCATGACGTTCATGGAAAGCGCGACACAGACTCCGAAGCGCATGAGCAGTCCGCGAGAGCTGGAGGTGTCGTCCCTGCGCCTGGGTCCGACCACGTATCCGAATGACTCGACCTTCGCGACAAAGTCAGCAAGCGGAAACTCCTGGCCCACTGTGAGCACGAGCCGGCCAAGCGCCGGGTTCACGAGCAGCGAAAGGGAGCTGGGCTGTCGTCGAAAGAGCTCTTCGAGGAGCCAGACGCACGCGCTGCAATGCATGCCCTGGGCGTCTAGCTCGACGCGCGATAGCCCTTCGGAAGAGGAGACGCGTTGGGAGATGGCCTCGAGCCACTTCCGATCGCGACGCTTGGCCAGGTCCACGACGGGGACACCCTGGGGTCCACGAAGCTCGTAGTATCGATCGAGGTGCTCGGCGCGAAGCAAACCGTGGACTGCCTCGCACCCTGCGCAGCAGAACCGCTGACCTGCCGTCGCCACCACTTGACCGCAGTGCACACATGCTTCGTTCGCAGCGACGGCGCAATCGAACCGCGGTTGAGCTATCAGCGAAGTCACGATCCTCGCCGAATTCGCAACCCGCGTGCCGTGCGAAAGGCGCCAGAATTTCAGCAGTCGGACGCTCACTCTCCGAAGGACCTGCGCCGTCCTGCAAACCGTGCGCTGTTCACATCAAGCTGTTCGGCGTCCGACGTAAGAAGCGCTCAGGGCCAAGTACGGTACGCGTGGACGCTCGAGGACCGTGTTGCCGCGCGAGTAGTCGCGCTCTGCGGTGCGGTGCGTCAGGCGGAGGCGAAGACGCTCGCGAAGACCCTCCTCGATCGATACCCGAGCTCACCTCGCGCCGCGCGTGAAGAGCGCGTGCGCGAGTCCGTGACGATTGGCTCACGAGTTTCGCATGCTGCGACCACTCAGAGATATGAACTATCGGTCTCGTCCGGTCTCGTCGTCGGTTGTGGTGGAGATGCCCCCCTCCGCACTAGCGGTGAAGGTCGCGTTGAGCGCAGGCGACACGGCTCTCGAACTCTACGTGAAACGAAATACGCACTCTAAACCCTTCACGGATTCTTCAATGAGGTCTTCATGCGCCCAAACCATGTGTTCAAGGTCGCCGCGATGGTGTCGGCGATCGTCGGCGCCGCGTTGTGCGTGCTGAGCGGCTGCTCGAGCCCTTCAACCCCGCAGACACCAATAGCGCCCGACGCTGCGAAAGCTGATGGCGGCGGCGCATCCGACTCCCGATATGTGTCGGACGCACCGAACGCGCCCAACGCAATATTGGGCACGTGGAAGAGAGACACCAATTATGAGGCGACCACTGGGACCATCACCATCGCGTTCACCGCGGACGGTAAGTTCACCTCGAAGATGGTAAACACGGGAGCTGCGAACAACGGGATTACCGCCGGATGTGTCTCGACGAACGGCTACACGGGCACTTGGTCGGTGGACGCGGACAACTACTTTCTCACCGTCACTGCGACAGCGGGAACCGCGGAGACCGTCAGCTGCCAAAATACGTCGACAAACTCTCCGCAGCGTGCCGCGACCTCGGACGAGCTCATGAAATTCGGCGGCATGTCTCGATACCAAGTGTATGACGACCCCAACAGCGGCTTTCACAGCCTCACATTTTCGTGTCTCAACGACACGTCCCCGTTCATACAATGAATGGCTGAGGCTGCCGCCTCTAGCGCGTAAACGCAACGACCTTGTGGAGACATTTTGGAGACGAACTCCAAATCGTAGCTAACTCATTGAGACTATTGTGGAGGCGTGGGGAATCGAACCCCAGTCCGAAAATCTCTGAACACCGTCTCTACGTGCGTAGCTGAATCTTTATATCGCCCAAGCTCGCGCCATTCAGCGGGCTCTCCCTCAGGCTAGTCACCTGTTTGATCTCGCCTTCTGCCCGGTAACCCGACAGTTAGCTTGCCAGCTTGGTCACGCCCTTCCGGAGGTGCTGGTAGGCCTCTCGGTCGGACGGCTTCAGGGCTTTTTAGGCCGCGAGAGCGATTGCGTTATCGTTCGCAATTATGGGTTCCACGGGTTTTTACGTGGGCCTGTGGGCCACGGCACGCAACGAATGAACCGAAAATCTCCGTCGAAACCGGTCGCCCCCGAAAGTGGGGAGTAGGTAGCTGCAACATGCGGGGCCGGTGAGCCCGCGTCAAGACGGACGTTGCTACTCGACCTCTTCTGACGCCTCTTCTGACGCCTCCTTCTTTGGCTCGGCCTTGCGCTTGGGAGGTGCGGTGTAGCCCTTCGGGATGGCGATCTTCTGCTTGTTGGGGTGTGGCTTGTACAAGATGACGGTGCGACCGATCCGCTGCACGACATCTGATGAGGTCAGCTTGGCGAGCGCGGCCGCGATGTCGTCCGGCGAAGCAGGAGACTCCGAGAGCACCTTCACCTTGATGAGCTCGTGATCGAGCAGCGCGCGCGCGACCGCCGCGCCGACAGTCTCGGTCGCGCCTTGTTTGCCGACGTGCAAGACGGGCTTGAGCGCGTGCGCCATCGCCCGCAGTGACCTTGAGGCTTTTCCAGTGAGCGGCATGAGTGGCGATATCGTCGACGCGCCCGCGCGCGTCAACACGTGAGGCGACTCATTGATCGCCCGCTTTGGTCATCATGGGAATGAGCACTTCATCGGCGAGGCGGCGCGAGAACTTTACCGAGCCGGCGCTGCAGAGGTGATCGCCGTCTGCGAAGTCGGTCGTGCCGATGTCTGGCATATGGCGGAAGCTGACGTAAGGCACGTCCAGCTCCTTTGCGAGCGCGATGACCAGCTCTTCGTACTCGGGAAAGATGGAGTCCGGGCCGTCTATGGCGTCGAGCTGGGGGGCTTGCGGCGCACCTATGAACGCAGTGTGGACTCCGCCTGCTGCGAGCCTCTTCACGATCGCGCGCAAGTAGCTCGGCGCGATCGACCGGTCCACCGTCTTGGGCTTGAGCATGTAGGGCTTGAAGCTCTCCGCGCGGTGAGTCGCGCGATCGTTCTGCGTCGCGGGATCTACTTGGGGGATAGTGCCGCCGCCGCCGTCCGGAGGCCAAGTCGCGCCGTCCCAAGGCTGCTTCAAATCGAACAGCGATTCCAACACCGCTGGCCGCACCGCGAGCATCCTGAAGCTACCCATCAATACGGTGTTGGAGAACTCCTCGAACGTGGGTGCGTTCCACAACAGACCACCCAACTCGTTCAAGCGAATAGCGCCCGCCCATTTGGTGTGCGAGGGAACTTCCACTTGGGGGCAACAACTGAACTCCATAGGGCTCATGGAAATGATGAAATATCGGGGGCGCGTCTCCGCTGATATTTGCAACACTGAGTCCGCGATCAAGAAATCCCCCGCGTAGCTGCCGGCGGAGACTCCGAAGTTGAAGACCTTGAGCGTCTTGCCAGTCTTCTCCTTGACGCGCGCGGTGACCGCACCGGGCGTCATTCCCTCGGCGATCACGGAGCTGCCGACGACCACGACGTCCGCGGCCGATTTATAGAGTTCTCTGCGCTTGGTAGGGATCCAGTTGCCGTCGTCGATGCGCTTGGAGAAGCGCGAGTCTCTGAAGATGCCGTCTGCGATCGACAAGATCACGAGCAAGCACAACCAGGAGGTCAAGAACTCCCGGTAGCCCTCCTTCTTGGTCAGTGGTTGTTGTTCTTCAGTCATTGAAATCTAGAACTGGAAATAGATGAATACGGGCGAGCCGACGGCGAACAAATAACAGACGGCGATCATGGAGGCCCATAACACGCCGCGCGCTGCGGGGGGCATCCCGCGGTGAGCGCGCAGGCCGACTCGCGCGCCTCCGAGCACGTGGACGAGCGCGAGCACGATGAGCGCGCGGCCCGTGAAAATGAGCTCGTTGCTCGCTTGCGTCGGCACGAAGGGCACCCACTTGAACATGCCTAGGAGCACCACCTTCGCGGCGTCGAACTTCTGCGCGCGGAACAGGACCCAGCCCAGCACGACCACGAAGAACGTCGTCACCCAAGAGAGCGCGCGATAAAGCGCGTTCTTGCGGAGCCAAATAAACGCTTTGTTTTTCTTGGTCAGATCCACAAATAGTTTGTGGAGCGCCAACAATACTCCGTGCCAGGCACCCCAAGCCACGAACGTCCAGCTCGCCCCGTGCCAGAGACCGCCGAGCAACATCGTCAAGAATAGGTTTCGATAGGTGGCGAACTTGCCGCCGCGATTGCCGCCTAGACTGATGTACAAATAGTCGCGCAGCCAGCGCGAGAGCGTCATGTGCCAGCGCCGCCAGAACTCGGTGCTGGAGGTCGAGTTGTAGGGGTAGTCGAAGTTCTCAGGCAGCTCGATGCCCATCGCGAGCGAGGCGCCGCGAGCGATGTCGGTATATCCGGAGAAGTCGCAAAAGATCTGACCGGTATACGCGAGGACTCCTAGCCAGAGCGCGAATGTCGGCTGATTCGTGGGGTCTTTGAAGACAGCGTCCGCGAACAAGCCGAAGTTGTCAGCGAAGACCATCTTCTTGACGAAGCCCACGAGCGCGATGAACACACCCTCTGCCGCCATCGCGCCGTCGAATTTTCGAGGCCGCTCGAGCTGCGGCAACAGCTCGTTCGCGCGCACGATTGGGCCCGCGATGAGGTGAGGGAAATAGGCGATATAGACGAAGTATTGAACGAGGCTCTTGGCGGGGGGAGTCCCGCGATAGACATCTACCAAGTAGCTGATCATCTCGAAGACGAAGAACGAGATGCCGAGCGGCAATACGACGTCGAGCTTCTTGTCGACGTGCAATTGCGACAATACGAAATTCGAATACTTGAAATAGGAGAGCAGCGCGAGGAGCCCCGCGACACCCAACGCGAGGATCAGCTTCTTGCGAGCGCGCGGTCGCGCCATCACTTGGGGCGTGCCAACGGCACCCGATCGAGCGTTGATGTTCGCCGAAGGCGACATCAATTTCGCGATGCCATAAGAGGCGAGCGTCATCGCCGCGAGCAGCACGGTATAAGGCACGCTCCAAGACAGATAAAACCCATAACTCAATACGAGCAGAGTCAATGGCACGAGCTTCGTGGGCACCGCGTACCGCAGCGGCAGCGCCAGAAACAGCATGAAGACGACGAACTCGTACGAAGTGAAGAGCATCAGTCAGTCACTTGGCGCAGCGAAATCCGATTTCGGCCGAGCGCGCCGAGGGGGAGACTTTCTTGCGCGCAGAGGCGCGGACGTCACGAGCGTCGCCTGCAGTCCATGATGCGCCTCGCGTGGTGCGGTTCTCGCTCTGGCAGTTGGTGCCGGGGTATGGGCAGCCCGCGCTCGCGGTCCACTCGGAGACGTTGCCTTCGAGATCGTACACGCCGAAGGGGCTCTTTCCAGGCTCGAACGAGCGTGATGGCGCTGTGGACTCGAAGCCGTCGGTCGATGGGTAGAGCGCCTGCCACGGCTGTCCGAAGAGGGTGCCCTTCGCGACGCACTCGGGCCCACACGCGTTCAAGAGGCTCTGCGACGGCCCGTCATTGCCCCACGGATATTTGCGACCATCACTGCCGCGCGCTGCGTACTCCCATTCTTCTTCAGTCGGCAATCGCTTCTCTGCCCACTTGCAAAATGAGGTGGCCTGCTCCCAATTGACGCAGTTTTGGGGGTGAGTACTTCGCTCGACTTTGCCTGTATTGCAGAACCCATCCCACAGCGCGTGATCATCAGGACCCACTCCGCGATAATCGACAGTCTTGCCGCCCGGAGTACAGCCGCTCTCTTTGACGCATTGAGTGTAATTGGCGACAGTCACCTCGCCGAGATCCATGCAGAACGCGTTGAGCGTGATCTTGTGCGCGGGTCGCTCGTCGGACTCGCCGTCCGCTGACCCGATGGTGACCTCTGCTTCAGGGACACTGGCCATACCGTCGGGGCAGCGCTTGGTCACCAAGGTCACGGTCGCTGAGGGATTGGTGACGGGACTGGTGTCCGTCGGCGTCGCGCGCAACACGAAGATCGCGCCTCCGATCAGCGCCACGAGCGCGAGCGCACCGCCTGCGATGATCCCCGCGTTGGAGCGATGCGCGACCGTCGGAGGCTCTTCATCATCGTCCGGGGCGGCAGAGTGGTGCATCGTTCGCGCGGCGCCGAGATCTCCAGTCGCGTCCTCGCGCTGGGAAACGGAGACGACATGCGCAGGGCCTGTGCCGCTTCGTGGACCCGACGGCGGGCTGAAGTTCTCCGGAATGGAACGCTCTGATGCGGGCGCTCCCAAGATCGGCGCGAGCGCCTGCCACGCCGCGGTCGCGTTGGAGAAGCGAGCGGACACCTCGCGGTTCACGCAGCGCGCGAACCAAGCGTCGAAGCCTTCGGGGAGGTTACTGATGAGCTCCTGCGAGACGCCGAGATCCTTGGCGCGCGCGCTCGCTACTGGGATCGGCTCGAGGACCAGTTCGCGGAGAAAGTTGGTAATCGTGCCGTCCTCGTCATTGGCACATTTCCAAAACGGTTTGCCAGTCAACAACGCAAAAGCCATAAGGCCCAATGCCCAAACGTCGACGCTCGCGGTGACTGCCGACTTGCGCTCTGTCTGCTCGGGCGCCATCCAATAGGGAGAGCCGACCGCGCCGGTGTTCGCGCTTGTGCGCGCCTCCTCGAGGACCGTCGCGATGCCGAAGTCGAGCACCTTCAAGGTGAACGCGCCGCCGCTGCGCTTGGACTGCGCGAGGAAGATGTTCTCCGGCTTGAGATCGCGGTGCACGATGTTGGCTGCGTGCGCGGCCCCGACGGCGTGACAAAGGGGATCGAAGACGAGCGCCACTTCACCGAGGCTCATCGCGCCGCGTCGCTTGAGGCTCTGCGCGAGATCTTCACCTTGCAAGAGCTCCATCACCAAGAACGGAAGCTCGGTCTCCGCGTCTACCCCCGCGGCGACGACCTCGACGACGTGCTCGCTCTCGATGCGACCGCCGATCCGCGCCTCTTGCTCGAACTTCGCGCGCAGTCCTGGATCGCTCACGAGCTCCGGGTGCATGAGCTTGAGCGCGCGTTGTCGACCCGTCGAGATCTGCTCCACCGTGTAGACGGCGCCCATGCCGCCTTCCGAGAGCTTGCCGACTACGCGATAGTCCTTCGCGAAGACCGTTCCAGGCGTGAGCGCGACGAGACCAGCCACGGCCGCAGAGTATCACCTCGGGACGCTCGGTGAAGCACCGGCTGATGAAGAAGGCATGCCTATCGGCTCCGCCCTGACCCGTTCCCGTTGCCGTTCCTCGTGTCCGCTCCTGTCCTAAGACGGTAGTCCATTGAGGATCATGTCGAGGTTCTTGGTGCCGCCCGGTTTGTAGGCGAAGAAATCCTCGTGGGCCAGAGAAGGCCCTATTCAGGCTTGAACACAGCGAGCCGTCTCTTCATGACGCGGAGGGCTGCGGCGCTCTCGTCTATCATGCAGAAGCCTCTCCCGAGCTCGGCGGCCGCGACGCCCGTCGTGCCGCTGCCTGCGAAGCAGTCGAGCACCACATCGCCAGGCGCGCTGTGCACTCGAACGATGCGGCGCACGATCCCAAGGGGCTTCTGGGTTGGGTATCCGGTCTTCTCCCGACCGTTCGTCGGCACGATGGTGTGCCACCAAACGTCCGTCGGCGTCTTGCCGCGCGCTGCTTTCTCAGGGCCGACGAGGCCAGGCGCCATGTAGGGGATGCGATCGATGGCGTCGTAGTCGAAGTGATAGCGCTCGGGATCACGCGCGTACCAAAGGATGGTGTCGTGCTTGCGCGGCCACGCGTTCTTGGGCCGGCCGCCATAGTCGTACGACCAGATAATCTCGTTCTTGAAGGAGCTACGCCCCAAGAGCCGATCGAGCGCGACCTTCACATAGTGGACCTCGTGACCGTCGAGGTGCACGAAGATCGAAGCGTCCGAGGTCAGGCATCCGAGCGCGGCCTCGATGCGCGGCATCAAGAATCCCAAGTAGTCTTCGTAGAGGTCGTCGTATCCCACGCTCGGCACGCTCGTCGCGCGATAGGCGTGTCCGCCGAAGCCCTTTCGCGTGCCCCGCTCGTCGCGCGTGACCTTGATGCGCTCGCGCCTCTGCGTACGGCCGGAGTTGAACGGCGGGTCGATCACCATCAAGCGCGCGAACTCGCGCGGCAGCTTTGGCAGCACACGCAGACAATCGCCTCGCACGATTCGCCGCATGTGCGAGCGCTTCAGGCTCCGGCTTCTCGGACGATCTCGGTGATCGCGAAGGTCTCTTTCGCGCCAAGGTTGCCGAACTGCACTCCCATGCCGTCCGCGCGAACCCAACGAACGACGCCGGGCAGCGCGATCGCCGACGGCTCTCCAGGGAGGTGGATGTGCACGACGATCTCGGCGCCGAACGCAGACGGCGTCGCGGTCTCTATGTAGACCCCGCCGATGCCGAGGTCTCGTGTGGTGCCTGTGGATCGCTCCTCGCGCCCTTTGGCGATGAAGACCACCGTTTCGCGGAAAGGAGCGCGTCCGTATCGTCGTTGTTCGACCACCGTGGATTCCTCCGAGCGGGTAGGGCGGGCACCAGTATCATCTGCAGTCGGCGCGCGTCCACCGATGATACCATCGCGCTGGGCAATGGCGTTGGGAGATGACAAGCAAAAGTCGAAGCCGTCTGTTCTCGCGTTGATCCCTGTGGCGGTGGGTCTGTTGCTCGGTGGCTTGATGTTGCCGCGCCAGACACCACCAGGCGACGTACCTCTCCCTGTGGTGGACCTGGTGTCGCTGTCACGCACCGAAGCGGCCGATCAGGCTCTCGCCGAGCGCTCGACCACCGAGCGCCTCCCGCCAGATTCGCGCGCGGCAGGCGAGGCGATCCGCGTGTTCAACACGTACGAAGCGAAGGACGACACCAACGCTTCGTTCACCGATGCACGTGCGGCGATAGACGCGCGCGTCGCAGACGCGATGCAGAGAGATGGCGTAACGGCGATGGTCGCGCTGCGTGCGGTGCAGCTCTCGCGCTTTCTGGAAGAGGTCCGGCGGTTCGAGCGGACGGGTGAGGTCTCCCCAGAGCTCGACGCTCTCGCGGGGTCGTTCTTGACGCGCATGCGTGTCGTCGGTTGGCTCGAGGGAAACGAGCTCGCGATGGATGAGCACGTGCTCCGCGTGGCTTACAAACTCAAGTGGAACGGGACTGCCGGGCTCGAAAAACTACCGGAGCTCCAGGTGAACCTCGACGAGCTGCGTGAGCTCTACACCTTTTATCTCTCGCACCCGCACGCGCCGGAGACGCAGCGCTTCACCATCGAGTCCGCGCTACGCACGGCGCGCTCGCAGGCCGACTGCGACGCGCTCGCCGAAGGACAGCGCATGGCGACCGAGCAGTGGCGCGCGGACAAAATCGACAAGCTCGCGAAGATCGATCCGACCTATCCCGCGGCCTACGCGAAGGGCATCGGCGAGTATCGCGCCGGTCACTATCGCGCCTCTGCGCAGGCGTTCGATCAGTGGCTGGAGGCCCACCCAGATGGTCCCTACACGTTGCGCGCAAGGAACTTCCACAGAGCCGCGCTAGCGATGGCCGAAGCTCTTTAGGCGAGCAGCGCCAACAGACACGGTCGAACGGCGTGTGTGAGCACGCTCTCGGTCACCTGCGCGATCGTTTCTCGATCGAGCACGACGTCATCGGTGAATGGAACGAGGGCATCGAGCGCATCGAGCGCTGCCTGGACCTCACCGCGCACGAGCGCGTCGTCGATGGAACGGGCCCAAGCGATCGTGCGATAGGCGAGCGCGGCGTGCGAGGCTTCGTCGGTCGCGATGATCGCGAGCACGCGTCGCTCCTCCTCGTCGGCGGTGACGGTGGTCGCCCCCCTCGCGCTCTCTGCCGCGATGGCGGCGGCGATCGCCTCGTTCACGCACCCAAGCGCGAGCGTCTCTCGCACCAGCTCGCGCAGCGACGAGGTCGGCGCGCCCATGACCTCGAGCGGACCTGGCGCCACGGCGACGTGCCCGAATCGAACGGCGAGATCGAACGAGAGCTCCGCGTGGTTGATCTCCTCGAGCGCCGCCTGATGCGCGCCCGCGACGAGCTCCGAAGGCGCGCCGAGCGCCATCAACGACAACCCGAAGCGCGCGAACGAAGCGACCGAGGCATGCTCGATCAGACCCGCGCGCACCCAACGTTTGGCGCGCTCCAGATCGTCTGTGCTCCTCGTGGACTCGGGAGTCCATCCTTCGCGGGTGACGGCCTCGGCGACCTTCATCGCACCGAGCGCGTCGATGAGCGGCCGCCCCATGACGGGTCCGCCATAGTCGCCGCGATCACCGCGACCGCTGCCGTTGTAGCGGCGCGAGCAGCCAGTGAACTGCACGTAGCAGCACGTGTCTTCGCTGCCTTGTTGTTGGCGCTGCGACGTGGTCTCGGCGACGCTGAACTTCTTCTCGCCCCCCTTCTCGGCCACAGGCTTGCAGCGCTCGAACGGTAGCGGAAAAGGCCAGCTGAGCGCCACGGCCTCGGGATCTTCACAGCTCACGTCGCGCGTGCAGCCGGCGTTGTTCGGCGGCTGGTGCGGCTCTTCCGGAAGCTGGCGGAGCGCGAACGACGTCGCGTCGGGGCCTGCGTCCGGCTTCACCTCCGCGACCGACGCCGAGGTCATCGGCGCGACGACGAGACCGCTCGTACCTGTTGGAGAGCACGCGGCAATGGCACCATAAGCGCAGAGCGGAATCGACGCCGCCGCGAGCCACTTTGCCCTCAACGCTGCGTCGTTTACAGATCTTTTCATCCGCGCGCCCTCTTGATCCTCGCAACAGTACACAACATCAGCGACAGAGTATGCCATGCGTGTGTTGCTCGTAGACGACGACACCGGCCTCGCCGAGTTGCTATCCGAATACTTCGCGCCACACGGCGCGACAGTGGATCACGTGACCAGCGGAGGGCCCGCGCTGCAACGCCTCGCGGAGAACAAACACGACGTGGTGCTGCTCGACGTGATGCTCCCCGGAGACGACGGGTTCGAGGTTTGCCGCAAGATCCGTGGAAAATCTCTCGTGCCAATCTTGATGCTCACTGCGCGCGGAGACGATCATGATCGCATCGTCGGGCTCGATCTCGGCGCAGACGACTACGTCCCGAAGCCGTTCAACCCGCGCGAGCTGATGAGCCGCATTCGCGCAGTTCTCCGACGCACGCAGCAGTCGAGGACCGAGGAGAAGCTCGAGGTCGGAGACGTCGTCATCGACGTGCCAGCACACGCGGCGACCGTAGGAGGCGAGCTCGTCACGCTCACCTCGTTCGAGTTCAGGCTGCTCGTCGCGCTCGCGAGGCGCGCGGGCGAGGCGATGACGCGCGAAGATCTGGCGCGAGCGCTCAAGGGTGGCGACGAGTACGATCCGAGCGTGGATCGATCATTGGACGTTCACGTGAGTCACCTGCGGCAGAAGCTTGGCGACGACGCGCGCGATCCCAAGCGCATACGGACAGTGCGCGGCGTGGGCTACGTGCTCGTGAGGCCGACGGCGTGATGCGCCTCCAGACGAAGCTCTTTCTCTGGTTCTTCGTCGGAGTGCTCTGCGCGACCGTCACGACGTTCGTCGTCTTCACGCTCACCCGGCGCGAGGCGGACAACCCCGGGCGCCCGTTCCCGCGCATCGTCGCGCTCGAGCTCGCGCCCGACTGGAGCGATGCCGACAAGACCGCCGCGCACGTCCGCCGAATGCGCGACGAGACCGGCATCGAGTTCACGGTGGTGCGCGACCCTTCCACTCTCCCCGTCGATGTCACCTCACCAGGCGAGCGCACGCTCGTGTTCGTGCACGGGCTCGCGTACGTCCCGATCGTGATGGATGGTCACGTCGTCGGCGCGCTCTCGTACAAGACCGATCCTCCGACGCGATGGCTGCGACCCGCGGCAGGTCTGCTCGTCGCGGCGATCTTCTTCTTGTTCGCCGCGCGCCGTATTTCAGCCCAGATCGCGCGCCCGCTCGAGCGCGTTGCAGACGCAGCGGGGAGGCTCGGCGGCGGCGACATGAGCGCTCGCGCGAACGTCGAGCCACGCGAAGGGATCGAGGCCGTGCGGCTCGGCGACGCCTTCGACGGCATGGCGGTTCGCGTCGAGTGCTTGGTGCGCGATCAGCGAGAGCTGCTCGGCGCGGTAAGCCACGAGCTCCGTTCACCGCTGGGTCGCGCGCGCGTGGCGCTCGAGATCGCGAGAGAGCGAGACGACAAGCAACAAGCGTTGGACAAGCTCGCCACGCAGCTCGATGACGTCGATCACATCCTGGGTGACTTGCTCACTGTGACGCGTGTGGGCTTGACCGATCTGCGCAAGCGTCGGGTCGATCTCGGCGAGTGGCTCAAGGCGCTGCCGCAGGTGGAGTCTGCCTCGGTCGTCGTCCATGGGGCGCTGCCTGTAGAGGCCGATCCCGAACTGCTCGCGCGAGTGGTGGACAACATCGTCAGCAACGCACGCGCGCACGGTCACGCCCAATCACGCCCCGTGGAGCTCGACGCTTCCGCGACTGGGGATGTCGCGCGCGTGTGCGTCCGCGATCACGGCGTCGGCTTCCCGACCGACACGCTCGCGCGAGCGTTCGAGCCCTTCGTTCGAGGCAACG
>JANYHY010000518.1 GCA_025362165.1 Myxococcales bacterium
TTCCTCGCGAGCGTGCGCGTGCGGAGCGACTGACTAGTACCTCGTCACAGAGAATTCGACAGGTCGAATTCCGCAGCTCCGCTGCGCCGAGGTACTAGACGGTCCCGGGGGCTCCGCCCCTTTTGCCTCCGAAATCAGCTCCCGCCGATTTCCTAGTACTCAACAGCTCAATCGGTCCATTCCACTGTGTCGCGGTACTAGTGCCGCGATTGCGTCGAAACACGACGGGTGCTGCGCACGAGCAGCTTCGCCGCAAATCGAGGCACTAGACGGTCTACTTGGGCTTCGCCCAAACCCAAAAATTCGCTTCCCGCGAATTTTCTAGTGCCGTCGATTCAATAGAATCGAGGCACTACTTGAGCGGGTGAGCTTCGAAGAACTTCACCATCGTCTCGGTCGCGCTGATGTCGTTGCTCGTCTTGCCCACGAGCGGAACGGGGACGCCGCCAGGCCACGTGTGACCACCGCCGTCGATCTTGCAGTGAACGACCTCGCTGCCCGTGCTGCAGGTGTCGTAGCGAGTGCAGGTCGCGTCACCCTGCTGATAGATGACCTTGCCAGCGCCGAGACAAGCGTCCTTGTCGCGCCAGATGGAGAGCGTCACGGCGGTCGACCGGAAGTCGATGATCCCCATGCTCGTCTGCACGAGCGGCATGCCGCCGTTGTAGGGGACGATCGGATCGCTCGTGCCATGGAAGTCGAGCACCGGCACCGCTCGACTCGGCTTGCACTTGGTCGGATCGATGCCCATTTCACCAGCCACGGGCGCGATCGCCGCGAACGTGTCCGCCATCTCGCACGCGAGGCGATACGACAAGAAGCCGCCGTTGGAGTAGCCGGTAGAGAACACTCGATTCGGATCCACACACCAATCGGCCTCGAGCCGCGCGAGCATGGTCTTGACGAAGTCGACGTCGTCTACCGCGTTGTTCCATGCGGTGCCGCAGCAGTCGCCCGCGTTCCAGCTCGTGCCTACCCCTTCCGGGTAGACCGCGATGTAGCCGTGCGCGTCGGCGGAACCGTCCATGCGCGAGATCACTTTCTGGATCAGCGCGGCGTTGGTGAAGCCGTGAAAGTTGAGCACGAGCATCGCGCCGCGCGTCGGATCGTAGGAGGGCGGGACGTGAACGTAGAACGTGCGCGCGAGCCCGCCTGCTTGGAGCGTGATGGTGTGGTCTCCCGAGGTCGCCGTCTTGCCGCTGCATTTGAAGCCCGCAGCTCCATCTCCTGCATCGAACGTCGGACCCGCGCTCGTGCCGCCTTCTGGATCGGGATCGGCGGTCGGATACGCGCCATCGAGGTCCAGGACGATCCTGCCGGCGTCCACGGGTTGTCCTTCCCAGCCGGTCTTGCCGGCGTCGCTCCCGCACGCGACCAAGACCGCGGGCAACACCGCGGCGAGCGCAATCATGAACGTCGCCCAGCGCATCGGCACGCCGTAGCACGAAGGTCCGCGCGCAGCACCACCCTGTGCTAGGTTCCGCGGCCCTTCAAGGACGGCCGCCATGACTCAGCCCCAGAATCCCGGAAACAAGCCGCAGCAAGCTCCCGACGCGAACGCGGGGATCTCTCTCACCGGCGGCGCAGCCATCCTCGCGCCGATCACTGCGTTCCCGAACGGCGTGCCGTCGAACGCTCTGGTGCTCATCCCGCTCGGGGCGAACGGCGCGCCTGTCGACAAGCAGATCGTCGAAGGTCCGGTCGCGCTCAAGATGGAAGAGGTCTGGAAGCTCCTCGGCTTCAACGGACCCGCGGTGCAAGTGCAAGACGATCAGGGCCGCCCCATCGCGATCGGCCGGGACGATCTCTTGGCGGGCCTGGAGAAGCACTACAATGAAGATCCGAGCGATCTGCAGCGAGCCCGAATCTTCGCGCAGGAGCTGATGAAGTACACGTTCTTCGACCGCGCGGAAAAGGTGCTCGCGAAGATCGTCGCGCTTGGCGGTGACGGCGACGATTGGCTCGCGCTCGGCGTCTCGCAGCTGAACCAAGAGAAGTGGGACAAGGCGGAGGGAACGCTCAAGGGCGCTCAGAACCTCATGAAGGAGAACCCCTACCCGAGCCTGCATCTGGCGAAAGTGGGCGCCGGCAAGAAAGACAAGAAGGTCGAGCGCGACGCCGTGGAGCGCGCGATCACGATCGCGCCAAACTCCGTGGACGCGTGGGCGTACCTGACCAACCTGCTGCGCGAGCAAGACGGCGAGGACAAGGCTATCGCGGGGATCGAAGAGCTCGCGAAGATGCCCGTCAACGCCAAGACGGCCGCGCCGTACATCGCGCTCCAAGGCTTCTACGCGAGCGATGAGAAGACGCGCGACAAGGCGATCGCCTTCGCGAAGAAGGGCGTGGAGCGCTCGCCGGAAGATCCGCTCGCGCTCTTGTGTCTGTCCGCGTTGTACGGCCAAGCGGGCAAGCTGGACGAGGTCATCAAGGTGCTCGCGCCTCACGAAGCGGCGATGCAGCGGGACGTTCGCCTCGCGCACAATTACTTCGAGGCGCTGTTCCAAGCCAAGGACATGCCCAAGATCACGGCGCTGCTCAACAAGCTCGCGACCAGCCCCAACCGCGAAGTAAAGCAGTTCGCGATCGATCGATCGCGCGCGCTGCAGCAGTTCTTGGCGCAGCAACAAGCAGCGCTCGCCGCCTCGACCAAGCCCGCCTGATCTCAGGAGTCGCGCGATGCGTCGGCTGTCCTGGCGCGCGCATGGCCGCGATCTCGTCGCCTTGGCCGGGGTGCTCGCGATCGCCATCAAGGCGGTCGTGGGGATCGGCGCGACGCGTGAGCCTCGGTTCGAAGACGAGAGCCTCTACCTCGCGAGCGGGGCACGCCTGTTGGTGCCTGGCTATCCGAACGACGCTCAGGGGCTGCCTGCCGCGTCTTGGGGCCCGATCTACTCGTGCTGGTACTTCGTGCTGCACTTGTTCGAGCGCGACCCGACACGTCTCTATTTCCTGAGCTGGTCGCTGCTGGTCTTGCTCGTGTGCCTCGCGCAGTACGCGCTGCAGCGGACGCTCGGCGTGAGCGCCATCGTCGCGATGTTCACGTCAGGCTGTCTGGCGAGTTGTCACTTCTTCGACGTGTGGCCGTACCCCGCGCATTTCGCGGCGCTCGTCGTGTTGGTCGGCGGGACGTTCGCGGCGCGTGCGCGCTCCTCGCGTGCGTATGCCCGCATCGTGCTGTGGACTCTGCTCACGTGTGTCTTCATTCGGCCGGAGCTGTCGCTCGCGCTCTTCTTGGCAGCGCTCGCGGCGCTCGCTGTGGGAGCGCGGACAGCATGGCACGCGTCTCGATGGCGACCGCTCATCGTGGACGTCGCGAGCGTCGCGCTCCCAGCTGCGGTGCTCCTCGCCGTGTTCGGAAATCCGACCGGTGGGACGCGCGCGTTCTACGCCTGGGGACAGCACTACGCGCTACAAGAAGTGACTCTCCACGGGCTCGCGCAAGATCCGTGGGTCGAGTGGTACTCGTTCGTTCGCAGAGACTTCGGGCCCGTCGGCGATCTTCCGAGCGCGATGATGGCAAACCCCTCCGCGTTCTTCGGGCACCTCTGGCTCGACGCCCTCGCGACCCCGCGCGCGATCTATGAGACTTTCGAGCCTTCACACGTGGTGCCGATGGGGGTAGCTCGCTTGCTCATGGCGCTCTTCGTCGGGTGTGGCGTGCTCGGTCTTTGGCTTCGACCGCGGCGCGTTCCCCTCTCGCGTGTGCTGAAGCTCTGGATCGCGCTCGCCGCGCCCACAGTGATCGTCACGTTGCTCGTCTACCCACGCGACCACTACTTCATTGTCGTCGGCGCGCTGTCGGTGGCGCTCGTCGCGGCTGGGATCTCACGTGGCGCCGGACCGTCTGCGCTTGCGTGCCTGGCCTTGGCAGTCGCGCTCTTCGTCGTGACGCCGAGCCGGGTGCTGCCGAGGTCACCGAGCGAGCAGCGACGAATCATCGCGGCGTTGGCCGACCTTCGAATCACCCAACATGTCGTCGTCCTCGAACAGGGCTACAGCTATGCGCTCTACGCAGATCTCGATTTTCAGCGGATCGAGGAGTGGAACCGTCGAGTGCCCTTTTTGGATTTCCTCCGACAACAAGGCGCGACCCTGGTCGTGCTGACCGACGCGATGTCCCGCAACCCCAACTTCGGCGGTGACCTTGGATATCAAGCATTCCTAAGCGATCCCGCGCGATTCGGCTTCCAATCAGTGCCCGTCCCCTCGACTGGCGCGAGCATTGCCATCCGAAATGACGTCGTTCGCGGTCCAGACTGATCATTTTCCTGTTCTGGACGCGCAGAGGTCCACGTTAAGGTAGCTTTACTAAGATGGGGTCGCGAAACCGGCAAATCCTCTCCGCCGCCCTCTGGCTGGCGGCGCTGCTCATTGCCCTGCCGTCGCTCGCGTACCCGCTTGGTCGTGATCAGGGCGTCTACTTTTATGTCGCGCGGGAGTGGCTCAATCACGGATCGATCCCCTATCGCGATCTGTTCGATCACAAACCGCCCGGCATTTACGTCATCTACGCCCTCGCCATCACGCTCTTTCGTGGTCATGTGTGGGGGATCCGTGTGCTGGAGATAGCCGCATTGGGCGGCTCGGCGTGGTTCGCCACACGGCTCACCAAACCTCGTGATGCTGGCGCGCCATCGGCCGCGATCGTCGCTCTGTTCGGCAGCTGTCTCTACTTCGGCGTCTTGAACTTCTGGGACACGGCGCAGTGCGAGCTGTGGTGCGTCACGACCGCGCTCGGGGCCGCGTACTGCGCGCAGAGACCTGGTCGGTGGTGGGTCGCCGCATCGGGCGCGCTGTTCGCGTTCACCGTGCTCATCAAGCTCCCGGCGCTCTTTTTCGGACTGCCGATCTTCGCGCTCGTTTGGGGAGCCAACGCAACGAGTGCGGGGAAGCCGCCGGCCGAGCGGCGCGCGCGTGTGCTTGTGTGGCTGGGCGCGGGTGCTTCGCTCGTCGCGGTCTTCGCGGTGTACTTCAGCGCGCACGGTGCGCTGGGCCAGGCCACGGACATCATCTTCAGCGCGAACGTCTACTACGCGAGTCATGAGCACGTGGGCGGCTTCAGCGACGGCGTCACGCGCGTGCTGGACGTGTTCCGGCTGTTCATGCCGCTCTCGCTCGTGTTGGTCTATGCGCTCGTCGGACTGCCCTTCTTCGGCCAGCGAGCCGAGGTCGGCGCCGATCGGCGGACGGTCCTTCTCTGGTCGGCAACCGCGCTGGTCGGTGTGGTCGCGCAGCTGAAGCTGTACAACTTCCATTTCGTGCTCATGCTCGCGCCCGCGCTGCTCGCAGGCGCGCTCGTCAGCCGCACGATCGAGTCTTGGGCGGAGCGGCGAGGCTTGTCACTCGGGCGTGTTCGCTCGCTCGTTGGAGCGAACGTGCTCGTGCTCTTCATGCTCTCGTGGTCCACCGAGCACGTGTGGTTCGCCACCGCGCGCGACATCGTGCTGGTCCAGGCAGGCGCTCGACCCCGCCAAGACATGCTCACGCACTTCACGCTCCCATACGCCGACTTCGACGAGGGCGCGAACGAGCAGGTGGCGCAATGGATCCAGGCGAACTCGTCTCATGATGATGTCGTGTGCGTGCGCCGCTTCGAGCCAGAGATTTATGCGCTCTCGGATCGATCCTGTTCGAGCCCGTTTTTCTGGACCTACTGGCTGACGGAGCCCTCTCGGGCCTATCGCCGCGGAGAGTACCTCGAAGCGGATCGCGAGGCGCTCGAGCGCACGCGACCGAAGATCATGGTGTCGCGTCGCGAGGCGCGCGTCGGAGAGATCGACGACGCCAGCTACGCAGAGCGGCTCGGCTACGTGCGACGCAAAGAGATCGGTCCCTACATCTTGATGGTAGACGGCGCCACGATCGCTGCACGTTAGGCGCGGCGGGGACTCGGCCGCATCAACGCGACGAAGAGCGGTCCGCCGACGAGCGCAGTGATCGCGCCCACGGGAGGTGCGGTGTCGAGCCAATGGTAAAGACCGCGACTCGCCGTGTCGCACACGACGAGCATCGACGCCCCTCCGAGGACTGACGCCGGCAACAGCCTGCGCGCATCCGGTCCGACCACGCGACGAAGCGCGTGCGGGACGATCAACCCGACGAAGCCGATGAGCCCGGTCGCGCTCACGATCGCGCCCGTGACGAGCGAGCACGCGATGAAGACCCGTAATTCCAGCCTCCGCACGTCGATCCCGAGGTGGGTTGCGGCGTCGTCGCCGAGGGCGAGCACGTTCAAGCGCGCGGCGTCCGCGAACAACAGCCCGAGCCCGATCGCGACGTACAGCCCGACGAACGCGATGACGGTCGGGCTCTGCGCGTCCAAAAAACCCATCAACCAGAAGAGCAGCTCCTGAGCTTTGTTCGCCGACACGAGCGTCTTCATGAACGTGATCGCGGCAGCGGCGATCGCGTTGACCACCACACCAGCGAGCAGCATCGACTCGCTGCCTGGGCGATCGGACCTACGCGCTAGACCATAGACGAGCATGGTCGCGCCGAAGCCGCTCACGAGCGCGACGAGCGGTACACACGACGCACCCCAGAACGTCGTCCCTGCGAGGCCGAGCAGGATAGCGATCGTCGCGCCGAGCGCCGCGCCGCCGGAGACCCCAAGAACGTAGGGCTCTGCGAGCGGGTTGCGCAGGACGGCTTGGAACGCGACTCCCACCGCGGCGAGGCCACCGCCCGCGATCGCGCCGAGCACGACGCGGGGCAAGCGCATGGTGAAGACGACGTCGCGATCGGAGGAGCTCGCGTCGCTCAGAGCGATCCACAAAGAAGCGTGGCCGCTGCCGATCGCGAGACCGAGCGCCATCGCAGCGACGAGCCCGACCACGCCGAGCGCGATCGTCGTGACGCGGCTCATCCCGCGAGGTTTCGCTCGTAGATGATGCGCAGCCCGACCAGCGTGAGATCGTCGACTACCTCGTCGATGCTCGGCGCCAGCGGGCCGATCAAACTGGCGAGCCCGCCGGTGGCCAACACGCGAGTCTCGCCGAGCTCTTCACGCAGGCGCGCGACCAACCCCTCCACGAGACCGACATAGCCGAACACGATGCCCGACTGCATCGCGGTGACCGTACTCTTGCCGACCGCCTTCGCGGGCTTTTGGATCTCGACGCGCGGGAGCTTGGCGCCGCGCGCGAAGAGCGCATCTGCCGCGATTTGCAGGCCTGGACAGATCGCGCCGCCCAAGTACTCGCCCTTCTGCGAGACGCAGTCGAACGTGGTGGCAGTGCCGAAGTCGACGACGATGACGCTGCCGCGCACGCGCTCGAACGCGGCGACGGCGTTGACGATGCGATCGGCGCCGGCCTCGCGCGGGTTGTCGATCAAGATGGGCAGGCCCGTGCGCACGCCCGGTCCGCCGACGACGAGCGCGTCCTTGTTGAAGCTCTTCTTGACGAGATCGACCATCGGGTTCGTCAGCGACGGCACGACCGACGCGATGATCGCGGCGTTCACCGAGCTCGGCGCCACGCCGTTCATGTCGAGGAGCTGCCGCAGCGTGACGGCGAACTCGTCGGCGGTGCGGCCGCGCCCAGACTCGACGCGGAACTGATGCGCGAGGCGGTCGCCGTCGAACACGCCGTAGACGATGTTGGTGTTACCGACGTCGATGACGAGGAGCATGATCAGGGTCCCGCGTCGACGATACCATCGTCCACGCGCGCGTCGTGGATGACGTCCCCTTCGGCGACCGCGCCCCAGTCTCCCTCCGCGTGACCGACGCGCGCGTAGTCGCCGTCCAGGTGCGGGAAGCGCGCGAGCGTCACGAAGATTTGACTCGAGCCCGTGTCGCGACCTGCGAGCGCGACGCCCACGTCGAGCGGACCAAACGGCGCGGGAGAGGTCTCGCACCGCAGCGACTTGTCGGCGCCGCCATAGCCGTCGCTCCCCGGATCTCCGAACTGCACGACGAACCCGGGTACCACGCGGTGCACCACGATCCCCTTGAAAAAGCCTGCTCTCGCGAGATCGAGCACGCGCGTCGACGCGACAGGAGCGAGCACGGGATCGAACGTGATCGAGAGCGTGCCTGCGTCGGTCTCGAGCGTGAGCTTTCCCCCGTGCGGAGCGGTGACCTCTACCGCGAGCGGCATCGTCGCGGGCGGCGGGCATGTGGGCTTCGCCTCGCCGAGCGCGCGACGCGCTTTGGTGGCGTGGTCGCGCATCGTCACGTTCGGATCGATGCACGCCGCGTCGACCCACTTCTGCGCGTCCCCGAGCCTCAGAGCGACCGCGGCTTCGAGCAGCGCCACACGCGTCTCGATGAGGCTCTCGGTCCACGGCTTCGCGAGCGCAAGAGAGAGCGCCTTGCTCACGAGCGGATCGACCTCTTGCTCCGGATGCGTGGTTGGCGGAGGCGCCTTTGGATCGAGCGCAGCCTTGCGCTCCTTCGCCGACAGGACGAGCCATCGCTCGGGGTGCGCATGGATCCGCTCGGCAGCGGTCGCGACCACACCAGGTCGCGCGTCACCGAGCGCTGTCACGAGAGCCGCGCGCGCGGCGTCACCGAGCTCCGCGTGCCCGTCGATAGCCTCGAGCGCAGACTCCACGATGCTGACGTTGTTGCTTGCCGTAAGGGAAATCCAGGCTGATTTCCGATCGCCTACGAGCGGTCGTCGCACCAGTGATGTGAGCCTGCCGCGCTCGAACGCGAGGGTTCCCGGCTCGTCGCACGCGCGCAACACCTCGCTGTCGAACGCGCCGCTCGCGAGCGACGACGCGGCCGTGCACCTGAGCGTCGCGAGCCGGCGAGCGAGGGCGGTCGGGACGCTCGGGGCGCGAAGCCCGGCCACCACATGCAGGATCGGTTGTTCGGCGGCGGTGGGATGGTCTCCGACGGATCCGAGCAGTGCGAGGACGATCGCGTAGTCGTCGCCTGCGAGTCGCAGCACCTCGAGTGGATCCTCCGCGTGCGCGGGGAGAACCAGATTGAGCGCTCCAGCGGCGCTCGCTCGCCCAACGTCACCAAGCTTGGCCAACGACCGCGCGGCGTCTGCGCGCTCAGCTGGAAGCGCGGTGCTATCGGCGGCGACACGCGCCAGATCGACCGCGGCGTCCGGTCCGACCTTGGAGAGCGCACGCACCGCGAAGACTCGCTCGTCCGAAGGCGGTTGCTTGATCGCCGAACGCGCGGCTACTTGCAAACGTGGCGCGAACGAAGGCTCCAACCTCTCCATGCGCGCGAACGGGTAAAACGCGCGCGTGTGGCCTTTTTCCGCTGCGTCGAGGAGCACCGTGATCGTGTCTTCGTCGAGCCGGCCGCGTCGCGCCGCGAGATCGCCGAGCGCGATCTCGCTGTCGTCTGCGAACGCACCGTTCGCCTTGATCCAGGCAGTGAGCGTCGACTCGGCTTGGCCTCCCCCGCAGCGACCGATCGCGCGAGCGATCGACGACCGCGGATCCGGGAACACCTTGTCTTCATGCAAGCCGACCGCGCGCGCGACCAAAGCGCGGACGTGTTGCTCCTCGCGACCCTTGCACGCGAACCCAAGTCCATACGCGGACCAAGCGACGGTCTCCGCGTCGGTGTCCTTGAGCATCGAAAGCAGCCCATCGAGCGCGGTGGTGTCTGCGATGCGCGCGAGCGCTCGCGCCGCGGCTGCGCGCACGCGTGGGTTCGGATCGTGGCGAAGCTCTTCGGCCACGCCCGCGGTGTTGCGTTGATCCTCGGCCTTGGTGAGCACGCGCACGTCCGCGGTCTTGGGCGAGGCGTCTCCTGCGTCGATCTGCGCGATGTCCGCGCGCCCGCACGCGAGCGCGACGAGGATCACGAGCCGCCTCATGACCGCGCTCCGTCGAGCTTCAGCGCCACCCACTCACGCGCGCGTCTGTACGATCTCTGCAGCGGACTCGACGGACCTGCGCCAGCCGTCCACCCTTGAACGACCAAACCTTCTCGCTCGAAGAGCGCCGTCGCTCTCGGCAAGTGCCACGCGCACGTCACCACGGTCACGCGATCGATCCCGCGGCGCACGAGCAGCTCACGCGTGAAGCGCGCGTTCTCGCGTGTCGTGTAAGAGCACCGCTCCCGCACCACGGAAGCGGCCGGAACACCGCGATCGACGAGCTCGCGCGCGAGCCAATCGGACTCCATCGTGATCACACGTTGGTGCATCCACGTTCGACCACCGCTCGCGACGACCAAGCTCGCGTCCAGGCTCTCCCACGCGAGCACCGTGGCGCTCGCACGACGCGCGAGCGTGGGACCTACCCTGCAGCCAAGCACCACCAGCGCGACGCCCATCTCATGATGGCCATACCGTCTCTCGCGGGAAGCTCCAAGCTCTCGGTCAGCGAGACCGCGCCGAACCGCGGCTTTTTTGCTGACGGGTGCGATGGCGTTGACGTCGCGGAGCGCTCACGCGTACTACTGAGTGCTCGGGTTCGTCGCACTTGTGCGCGTGACTCGAGCCTTGCTTACCCTCCCAACAAAACTTCCAGGGAGCGACACGACGATGCGCATCACGTTTTGGGGCGTTCGAGGGAGCATCCCGTCACCGGGCCCGACGACAGCGCACTTCGGCGGCAACACGAGCTGCGTGGAGGTCCGCGCGGGCAAGGCCATCATCATCTTCGACGGCGGCACGGGCATGCGCCTGCTCGGCCAGAAGCTGCTCAAGGAGCTGCCCATCGAGGCGGACGTCTTCTTCAGCCACGTCCACTGGGATCACATCCAAGGGTTTCCGTTCTTCGCGCCCGCGTTCGTGCAAGGCAACGTGATCCGTTTGTGGGGCGGCAACAACGTCTCACGCACGCTCGAAGAGGCGCTCGCGGGCCAGATGGATTACCCGAGCTTCCCCGTTCACCTCTCGCAGATGGGGGCGAAGATGACCTTCAACGATCTCTACGAGGGGCAGGTCCTCGAGATCGACGCAGGCGACGGCTCGAAGGTCACGCTCAAGAACGCGCGCGGCAACCACCCGAACGGCGTGTGGGCGTATCGCCTAGAGCACGGCGGCAAATCGATCGTGTTCGCCACCGACACCGAGCACTACGCGATCGTCGATCCAAAGCTGCAAGCGCTCTGCAAGGACGCTGACGTGCTCATCTACGACGCGCAGTACACGCCAGAGGAGTACGCCGGACAAGCCGGCACTGGTGGACCGAAGGCTGGGTGGGGGCACTCCACGTTCGAAGAGGGCGTCAAGCTCGCGAAGGCTGCTGGTGTCCGCAAGCTCGTCCTCTTCCACCACGACCCCAATCAGTCCGATGATGCGGTTCGCGAGAAAGAGCGACGCGCACGCGCGCTGATGTCGGACTGCCTCGCGGCATACGAAGGCCTCACGCTCGAGCTTTAATCTCGACACCCTGTCGCGGATCCAACAGCGCTCGTCGACCTAATGTTGGGGCTAATGTTGGGGCTCGAAAAGCCGATCGCGAAACGGTTGCGCAGGTTCTGGTCTGAAGAGTCACGTTTGCGGGCTTCGACGCTCCTTTTGCGCCTGATCCAGTGGAATGTCGCGTTGGTATCCCGCGTGCAAAAGACGCGGCCATGGGTGCACAGACTTCGTTCACGCGCAGCCGCTCGTTGGACGCTTATCGGGCAAGCTTGTCGGACACGTCACCTCTCTCGCGTGAAGAGGAGCGCGCGCTCGCGCGTCGGTGGCGCGAGGGAGATCGCCAGGCGGGTGAGCGTCTCATCGAAGCGTGCTTGCCGTTCGTCATCGCGGTGGCGCTCGATTACCGGCGGTGGGGCATTCCGCTAGAGGACATCATCCAACAGGGCAACCTCGGCCTTCTGCGCGCCGCGTCGAAATTCGATCTCGACAAGGAGTGCCGTCTCGCCACCTACGCCGTTTATTGGATCCGCGCAGAGATCCGAGAGTACGTGGTGCGCGGATACCGCGTCGTGCGGCTCGGCACCACCAAGGCGGAGCGCCGCGCGCTGCGTGCCTACCGGACCACGAGGGAGAGCGATCCAGAGAAGCTCGCGAAGGTCTCGGGGCTCTCGGTCGAGCGCGTCACGATGTTGCTGCCGCTCTTGATCGCCCGCGAAACAAGCCTCGACGCGCAGACCGGCGATCTTCCGCCGACGATGGATCGCGTCGCCTCACCGTCGCCCTCACCAGAAGAAGAGGCGAGCTCGCACGAGCGAGAGCTGCAAGCGCACGACGCCGTGGAGGCGGCCCTTGGGACGTTGAACGAGCGCGAGCGACTGATCGTTCGCGAGCGCTTGATGAAGGACGATCCCGTCACGCTGCAACAGCTCGGCGAGCGACTCGGCGTGAGCAAGGAGCGCGTGCGGCAGATCGAGGAGCGCGTGTGTAACAAGTTGCGCGATCGCTTGGGTGAGCTTCGGCCCGTCGCCTAGCGACAAACTCGCTCGGGTCGTCGCGCGCTTGCTACCCTTGGTCAGATGGCTGCTCGTCGAAACGCTGTCTTCGCGAGCGCTGGCCTAGTCGTGGTCGGCAGCCTCGTGGCTGCGGCGATGTTGGTGCGAGGAGCGCCCGTGCGATCGCCCTTCGTCGCGGTAGAGAGCGACGCTGCCTCTCACGCGAACGCCGTCGACGAGGATGAGTCCGACGTGCTGTCGTTCCGCGCGCCGAGTGGAAAACCCGCTGGATTATCGTGCGATCGTGCGCGCGTCGTCGTGCGACAGGTTCGGACGGAGATGCTCGCGTACGAGGCCGATCCCGTGACGCCGAGCGCGCTCGCGTCTGGCGTGGCGGACTGGATGGACCCGTACGGTCTGTGGACCGCCGCTCCCGACTCGCCTGTGAGCAAGACGATCGACGAGGTGGCGACCGATCTGCTTGGTGAGCTGGAGGGCTCCGGTCGGTGCGCGAGCGCGCGCTTGATAGGGAGCGAGCAGGTCGCTTGGGTTGGGGCGCTCCAGCTCGAGCTCGCTCGCGGGCGCGCTTTGCAGAGACCGCACGCGCACGCGTGGAGCGAGCCATTCACAGAGCTCGCTCGCGACGACGAGCCCGCGCGCGAGCTCGCTCTTGGAATCGGTGAGCGCCTCGGCGCGATTGAACGAGAGCTCGGGCCCGAGAGCGTGCCGTTCGTCGACGACGCGGCCGCGCGATTTTTGCCGGCGTTGAGCGCCCAAGAGTGGGCTGATGTGAGCTTGGCCGCTGCCGTCCGCGCGTACGTCCCGCTCGTCGACCCGCACGGGGCCTGGGCGCCAGACGGCGAGGAGTCGAGCGTCTACGATCTCGATCTGGAGTCACGTCCACCCGAGCGCGCGTGGACCAGGGCATCTCGGACCGTGATCGGGATCCGCATCGACCAGGGCGCTCTCCCGCCGCTCGCCGACGGTGATGTCGTGCTCGAGATCGACGGCTTGCGCACTGCAGGTCTTCCGCCAGAGCAGGTCGATCAAGCCGCGTTCGTCGCCGCCAACCCGGATGTCGCGATCGTGCGCGTGCCGAAGAATCAGGCTCGGATCGAGCGCGTCCAGATGACGGCGGCAGTCGAGGTGCCCATGGCAAACAGCGCTCCGACCGGCGAGCTCACCGTGACGCGCGTTGCGTACGGAGCCGCGGGCGACGTGGCGATCGTGACTGTGACCGACGTGCCGGACGATCTCGGGGCCCGCTTCATGCGCGCGCTCGCGTCCGCGTCCTCTGGGCCTCGACCCTTGATAGGGATCGTCATTGATCTTCGGGGCAACGGCGGCGGCTCGACCGAGGGCGCGATCGACGTGCTGGGCACTGTGCTGCCGAACGCGCCGTTATTTCCGATGAAGCGGCGCGACGGGACGATCGAGACCGATCGCGCGCCGTCGTCTGGCTCGGTGTACCGCGGTCCGCTCGCGACGCTCGTCGATCCCGCGACGGCAAGCGCGGCAGAGATGCTCGCTGGAGCCCTCGGTGCGTATCATCGCGCGCCCATCGTGGGCACGCCAACCTACGGCAAAGGCTGCGCTCAAGAGTACGCCGACGACGACGCGCATGCAGGCGTACTGCGCCTAACGACGCTCTTGTACGCGCTCCCAGACGGCAGCCCGGTTCAACGCGTAGGCCTCGTGCCGTGGGCGCGCGTGCCGTTCGTGGCGCTGGATCTCGAGGCCGCCGATCGCGAAGCGACGCTGCCGCATGCTCCGCCTTCGTGGTCTGGACCTGACGTGCGCGATCCGGAGCTCGTGAAGAAGAGCTTCGTCGGCTGGCCTGGAGCGATCGGCGCGATCGGTCCATGCCATGAGCCTCGCGTGTGCGAAGCGCTCGGCATGCTCGCGACCGCCTCCCCGCGCGAGCGCCGCAGCCCAACCGCGCATCATTAGTCCTCTACGCGGCTCGCTCCGCTCGATTTGGATCTGATTCAATTTCTCTTTTGATCAGCCTGCTCGAAGGGCGTCGACGCTCAGCTTGATGACGAGCGCGAGCACAACGATGAAGAGCACGGCGCGCACGTAGCGATCGCCGTGCTTGAGCGCCATTCGCGCTCCGAGCCAT
>JANYHY010000523.1 GCA_025362165.1 Myxococcales bacterium
CCCGCGCCGGATCCGCCGAGTGACTCGGGGACATTGACCGCCATCATGCCGAGGTCTGCGAGGCCTCTCAAGATCTCGAACGGGAAGCGCTCGTGCTCGTCGATCTCGTGGGCCTTGGGTGCGATGACACGCGTCGCAAAATCGCGCGCGGTCTGCTGCACCGCCTCTTGCGTCTCACTCAGCGTCAGATCCATTCGACTTCCTACCCCTAGAGTTGGAACGTGACTTTGGCGGCCCAGCTCCCGGGCGTGGGCATCTTCATGGCTTTGACCGCGGAGACGATGCAATCGATCTGATCTGCGCCGTCTTTGGTGTCCGTCGCGACGCCTACCGACTGCACCTTGCCACCTGGGACGACATACGCGGTGACGTTGAATTTGGCGCCTTTACCGGCCTCTGCGCACTTGTTGAGCGCTTCGCTGTGCTTGCCGAGCACGGTCGCGATCTTGTCGCTCGGCCACTCGGTGGGTGCCCGCGCGGATGGCGGCGGGTCGAAGCCTAGGCCGTCATATTGAATCTCCGCTTCGCCTCCGTCGGGTGCCGGCCAGCTCGTGCTCATCGCGATGTTCATCAGGCACCTCTCGGTGTCGATGTCGCCGAGCGTCGACTTCTCGAGATATCCCCATTTGGCTTTGCCGTCTTCGCCGATGCGCAAAAAGAACTTCACGTCTCCCGACAAATATTCGATGCGCTTGAGCCCAGACGTCTGGCAAGTTTGGAATTGGTCGGCGAGCTGCGCGAAGGTCTTCTTCGTGGCGGCTTCGTCGATCGAGCCGAGCTGTCCCTCCACGCGCATGTGCGGTCCGTCGCGGTGGGCCGTGACGGTAGGCACCGGATCGACGTGAGGCGCCTCGACGTTTCCACCGCCGCAATTAGCGCAAATCAGGCCTACGAGGAGAGCAGCTCGTTTCATCATCAACCCTTCAATAGATTGGCAGCGATGACGATCCTTTGGATCTCGCTGGTGCCTTCGTAGATTTCGGTGATGCGCGCGTCGCGGTAGTGGCGCTCGGCGGGGTACTCCGTGGAGTAGCCATAGCCGCCGAAGATCTGCAGCGCCTTGTGCGAGATGCGCGTCGCCGCCTCCGACGCGTAGAGCTTGGCTTGCGCGCTCTCGGTCGAGTGTCGCACGCCGGCGTCCTTCAGCTTGGCCGCGCGCCACGTCAGCAAGCGCGCCGCGTCCAGCTCGGTCGCCATGTCTGCGATCATGAACGAGATGGCTTGGTGCTGCGCGATCGGCACGCCGAAGCTCTTGCGCTCCTTGCTGTACGCGGTCGCCGCTTCGAGGGCCGCGCGCGAGATGCCGAGCGCCTGCGACGCGATGCCGATGCGACCTCCGTCCAGCGTGGCCATCGCCACTTTGAAGCCGTCGCCCACGCCGCCGACGCGCATCGCGTCCGATACTTGGCAGTTCTCGAAGAACACAGTGCACGAGTGCGCGCCGTGGATTCCCAGTTTGTGATCGTGCGCGTTTTGCGTGTAACCGGGAGTGCCCTTCTTCACGAGGAACGCCGTGTGCTTGATCTTCGGGCCGCTCCGGTCGGTCACCGCGAACACGATGATGTGATCGGCGTGAGGGCCGTTGGTGATCCAGTTCTTCGCGCCGTTGAGCACCCAACCGTCGCCGCTCTTGACGGCGTTGGTCGCCATCGTCTGCGCGTCCGAGCCGCTCATCGGCTCTGTGAGACCGAAGCAACCAAGCAGCTTGCCTTGCGCGGTGGGGGTGAGCACGTCGCGCTTCTGCTCGGGCGTGCCGAATTTGTAGACGGGATCGCAGAACAGCGAGTTGTTCACGCTCATGATCACGCCGCAGGAGGCGCACCCTGCGCTGATCTCCTCCATCGCGAGCGCGTAGGCGAGCGTCGTCATGCCGCCGCCGCCGAGGTCTTCGGGGATCGCCACGCCCATGAAGCCGAGCTCGCCCATCTTGGAGACGATCTCGGCGGGCCAGCGTCCGCTCTTGTCGATCTCGGACGCCTTTGGGGCGATCTCTTTTTGTGCGAAGTCACGCGCTGTGTCGCGGATCAGTCGCTCTTCTTCAGAGAGGTCGAAGTCCATCGTTCGCTCACTAGCAGATCACAGCTTGAGATAAAGCGCGACCGCGACCGCCGCCGCGGCGATGGCGACGCCGACGAACACGATCAGCAGCCACGGGGCGCGCGAGCCGTCGTCGTCTTGCTCCTGCGCGCCTTGGACTGACATTGGCGGAGAGTTCTGCAGAGGCTGAGGCGCGTAATACGGCTGCGAAGGCGGCAGCGGGGCGGGCTGCGAGTAGTTCACGGGCATCGCTTGTTGCGGCTGCTGCACTGACTGCATCTGCCCCGACCCATGCCTTGCTTGCGAGTAAGACGGCTCGGGCGCAGGTGGAACGTAGTGCTGCTGCGGCTGTTGCTCCCAGCGTTGGGGCGGAGGCTGCTGCGTTTGCTGTTGGGCATGAGCCTGCTGCGCTCGTTGCTGGGACAGCATCTGCTCGAGGTTCGGCATTTGCTGGATGGGCAAGGTCGCGTTGAAAGGCTGCGCAGCTGGCCTCTGCGGGAGCGACGAATGCAACGTGCGCTCGTTGGGACGCGCGCTGGGCGGCTGCATGTCGAGCCCTGCCGGAACACCAACCGTTGTCTTGAGCTCGAAGTCATCGGTGACGGGATCATGAGTCCTCGGCGGCGCAGGGCGAGCCATTGGCGCGGGTGCAATGACGGGCGTCGGCGGAGGAGGCGCTGGCTCTGGTGTAGGACGAGACGCAGGACCGAGCGCCGAGCTCAGCGCGGCGCGCGCGAGCATCACGTCCTTGTCCACGATCGCGGTCGCTGCCGTCTGCGCCAACACCTTCTTCTGCGCAGCCGTTGGCTTCTGCGGCGCGACCTCGCGGAGCGCGGCTGCGAACGCTTGGATACTTGGATATCGCTCGTCGGGATGAGGTCGCAGCGCCTTGAGGACCACCTTGCAGAGTGGCTCGGGCAAGTCGGGCTTGAGATCTCGCGGTGATGGGATCGCTCCCGCGGAGAGCCTTCGAATCAGCTCGCCGAGCTGCAACCCCGCGAGGGCGACCTGACCCGTGATCAGCTCGTACAACACCATCGACGTCGCGTAGATGTCTGCGCGCGCGTCTACCGTCGTGCTGCTCATCCACTGCTCGGGAGCCATGTATCGCGGTGAGCCGAGCGCCATCTGCGGATTGGTGAGCGGGTTGTCGTCGCTGTCTCCCTTCACCTTGGAGATGCCGAAATCAAGCACCTTCACGCAAGCCGAGCCGTCGATGCGCGTCGTGAGGAAGAGATTGCGCGGCTTCAGATCACGATGGACGATGCCGTGCGAGTGAGCCTCTTCGAGTGAGCTGCACACTTGCAAGATGTAGCCGACGGCCTCCCAGGCTGGGATGAAGCGACGCTCGTTGAGGAGCTGCCGGAGGTCCTTGCCCTCCAACATTTCCATCACGATGAAGGGGATCCCTTCGGCGGTGGTGCCGACGTCCAACACGCGCACTGAGTTCTCGCCCTTCAAGCGGAACGTCGCGCGCGCCTCACGCAGGAACCTGTCCGTGGCGACCGAGTCCGCAGGACCGCTCTGCATCCAGAGGAACTTGAGCGCGACCGGCTGGCCGAGCTGCAAGTGTGTCGCGCGCATGACGACGCCCATCCCGCCTTGGCCGAGCGCACCCTCGACGCGGTATTTGCCGAGTAAGACTTCTCCCGGCTGGGCGGGAGCCATGCCAGCGGTGGACGTCACGTGGGGCCGTCCCGAGCCTACCCGCCTGTTGCGTTGCGCTCAAGCGGAGGTTGCGCTCGATCGATCGATGGTCAACAACTCAGCCACTTCGTGCGCTCGGGCGACGAGCCTCTGCTTGGGACGCACCGCGACCGCGATCTTGGCAGCGCGCAGCATGGGTACGTCGAACGCGTTGTCACCGAACGCAGCGACGAGCGCCCCCTCTCGCAGGTAGTTGCGCAGGTTCGTGACCTTGCCTTCGTCATAGGGGATGGGCTCGTCCACCATCGGCGACATGATGTCGCCTGCGTAGCGCGGCGTTGTGGCGATGACGTCTGCGATGAAGCCAACACGCTGGGCGGCGACCTCCACGATCTGTCGCGGCGACGCGCTGACGATGACCACGCGTGCGCCGAGTTGTTGGACGGCGACGCCGATCTCGATCGCCTCGACGTGCAGCCGCGCCTCGAGCGCTCCGCTCGGGATCATCTCCTCTGCGAAGCGAGTGACCTCCGCGCGCGACCAGCCAGCGCAGAGCCAGCCGATCATCTCGCAGACCTTACGCTCCGAGTAATGACCTTCTCTGTAGGCATCGAAGATGCGCTGGGCGATCTCGATCGGCGTGCCGCGCGTGTCCATGCTCACAGCGCGCGCCTCGTCGATCAGCCTAATTTTGGCTGGTTCCCGCACGTCTCCGTGCGCGAGGAGCGCGAAGAAGAGCTCATCTCCGACGTCTCCATCCCACAGAGTGCCGTCACCATCGAACGCGACGACATCACCAGCACGCAGCTCAGCCCGAATGCGCGCGATGACCTCTTTGGACGAGACCTTCAACATCAGGTCAGAACGGGATTTCGTCGTCCCCAGCGTCGAAGCTGCCGAAGTCATCCGCGGGGGCGCCCTGCTCGACCGGCGCGGGCGTGGGCGAGGCACCGCCACCACCACCACCGCGACCACCACCGTACGTGCGAGGCGCGTCGTCACCGCCAGCTGCGCGACCGCGACCGCCGCCGAGGATCACGTTGTTCGCGATGACCTCCGTGCGGTAGCGCTTCTCGCCGTTCTTCTCGTAGCTGGACGTGCGCAGTGAGCCTTCGATGAAGACGCGATCGCCCTTCGTGAGGATCTTGCCGAGCGCTTCCCCGCGCTTGCCCCAGATCGTGATCGAGTGCCACTCCGTGCGCTCTTGGCGCGTGTTCGACTTGTCGAGATACGACTCGGTCGTCGCCATGCGGAGCTTGAGGATCGCTTGCCCGCTGGGCGTCACGCGTAGCTCGGGATCCGCGCCGAGGTTTCCAAAGAGCATTACCCGATTGAGTCCGTCTGCCATGTCACTCTCCGTTACGAGGAAGGTCGCGCTATCGCGCTCCTTCGAGCGGGCGTCAACCCACGATGCCCGCGAACCTCGTGTAGAGCACACGCGATGCCAGCGTTCGGAGCCCATTTACGCGCGATTTTTCGATATGTCCGCATGTCCAGGACAGTTGGAGCGATGTCCATGGACACCCTCGAAGCGCGCAGCCCCTCACACGGAGTTTCCTCGTTACCCGGAGTCGGCTATGTAGGCTCCCTTGCCATGGCTTCGACCGACCCCCGAATCTCGATCGTCATCCCCATCTATAATGAGGAGGCGATCCTGCACTCCGCTGTCGTCGACCTTCGAGAGCGCCTCAAGCCGCTCCGCTGGTCGTACGAGATCATCCTCGCGGAGAACGGCAGCAAGGACGGCACGGTCGCGCTCGCGCAAGAGCTCTCGCAGAAGTACCCCGAGGTCAAATCGATAAGCATGGGCGAGCCGAACTACGGCAAGGCCATGAAGCAGGGCATCTTGCTCGCGCGCGGCGAGCTCGTCATCTGCGACGAGATCGATCTCTGCGACGCGGACTTTCACAGGCGCGCGATCGACATCCTCGACACGGGCGAGGCAGACCTCGTCATCGGGAGCAAGCTGCTCGCGGGCGCCGAGGATGATCGACCCATGCTTCGCCACGTGGCCAGTCAGGCCTATTCAGGTTTGCTCAAGGTGATGCTCGGGTTCCGCGGGACGGACACGCACGGGTTGAAGGCGTTTCGCCGCTCGGCATTGTTGGACACCGTCCGCGCCTGTCTCGTCGAGAAGGATGTGTTCGCCAGCGAGTTCGTGATTCGCGCAGATCGCGGCGGGATTCGCACGAAAGAGATCCCCGTTCGCGTGATGGAGAAGCGGCCTCCCTCGATCAATCTCTTCAAGCGTGTACCCAATGTCTTGAAGAGCTTGATCAAGCTGACCATCGCCATCCGCATCCGCGGCTAGCCTCCGCGTTCTCCGAGTCGGTCGTTGGTATGCTTGCATCATGCGACTCATGACCCTACGGCGCTTCGCCGCAGCAGTGTTGGCGCTCGGCGCGGTCGGCGCATGCGGATCGGCCACCGACACGGCGACGACGACGGACGCCGGCCGCGACGTCAACTCGGACGTCAACTCGGACGAGGGCGGGAGTACGTGCCCACCCCCTGAGAAGTCCGTGCCGATCGCCTATCGGCCTTGCGTGGACGGCGGACCGGACGCGAGCGCAGGCGACGCCAACGACGACGCGCGCCCCGCCGACGCCGCGCCGCCGCTCCTCTGCTCGAACGACTGCACCGGCGCCTGCAAGCAACTGGCAACGGGCTACGGCACCGTTTCGAGCTGCACAGAAAACGGTCCGACGGACGCTGGACAGGCCGCGGCAACGTGCCACGTCATCCCGCCCTGCCCACTTTGAGCCATCGCCCGCGTCCTTGTTAGCTTACTACAAAGGACGCTAAACCAAGCCAGACGCCGCTACCACGCGGCTTGTCGGCATACCGAGATGGGGCGATCCTTCGCAGCACCTTCCGAGGTACGCTACCCGCCATGCGGATCCTCTACGGCGTTACAGGCGAAGGTATGGGGCACGCGACGCGCAGCAAAGTCGTGTGTCAGCACTTGGTCGAGCGCGGGCACGAAGTGAAGATCGTCGTCAGCAATCGGGCGCACGCGTTTTTATCGAAGGCGTTTTCGGACGTCGTCGAGATCAAGGGACTCACGATCCGCTATGTCGAAGGGCGCATGGACCGTGACGGTACGTTGGCGCGCAACTTGATCGCGGCTCCGAGTCTGCTCACGAACAACGTTGCGGCGTATTACGAGAAGGTCGTCGACTTCAAGCCGGACCTCGTGATGACGGACTTCGACTCGTTCGCCTACTTGTTCGCGAAGCGGCACGGACTGCCCATCGTCAGCATCGACAATCAACAAATCATCACTCGCTGCAAGCATGATGACGACATCAAACAGGGCGCGAAGGTCGATTACCAACTAACGAAGGCCTTTATTCGCGCCAAGCTCCCGAGCTGTGACCACTACGTGATCACCACGTTCTTCGAGCCGCCCGTGCGCAAGAAGTTTCGAGAGCAGACGACGCTCGTCGGTTCGATCTTGCGCAAGGAGATCCTCGACGCCAAACGCACCGCGCGCATAAGCGATCACGTGTTGGTCTATCAGACGTCTGCGAGCAGCAAGGCGCTCCTCGATTCGCTCAACGAAGTACGCGATCACCGCTTCTTCGTTTATGGCATGCGCCGCAAAGATCAGAAGTCAGCGCCCCTGCCCGACCGCGTAGGCAACTGCTTCATCAAGGACTTCAGCGAAGAAGGCTTCGTGCACGACCTCGCGACATCGCAAGCGGTAGTTGCCAATGGCGGATTATCACTTATCGGTGAGGCGCTCTACTTGGGTAAGCCAATATTCAGTATTCCGGTGAAGAACCAGTTCGAGCAGGTGATGAACGCGCGCGACCTGGAGAAGCTCGGCTACGGGCTTGGGAGCGACGTCATCGACGCGCAGCTGCTGAAACTCTTCTTGCGAGAGCGCGAGAAGTACGCTGCGCGCATCACCAAGGGACATCACCAAGACGGCAACGATCGGCTGTTCACCATCGTGGACGCGCTCGCGCGCCGCTACGACAAGAAGGCGAAAAAGACGGCCAAGCGTGAGCTCCGCGAGGCATGAGGGCCGCGTCGCTCGCGTCGGTGCTCATGTTCGCGCCCCTGTTGGCGCCCCTGTTCGCGACTGGGTGCGCGGACGCGTTGTTGGAGCACGGCCCCCCGGCCAAGCCTCATGACGCGGTGATCGTCTTGGGATGTCCGGCGGAGGAGGACGGCTCGCTCTCGCGCTGCCAGCTAGGGCGCGCGGGTCATGCTTATTCGATTTGGAAGAAGGGCTGGGCGAAGGCGTTCATCGTGTCGGGCGCCGCTGTGCACTCTCCTTACGTGGAGGCCGAGGCGATGGCGATGGCGATGGCCCTACTCGGCGTCCCCGCAGACAAAATCTGGCTCGAGACGGACGCGCTGCACACGGACGAGAACGTCTATTATTCGATGAAGCTCGCTCGCAAGTTGGGATTCGAGGACTTGGCAATAGCGTCCAATGGCGGGCACGCAGCGTTCGCTTGCAAGATGATGCTCAACTGGGGCCACCCGTGCGTAGGGATGGCGCTAGACGTCCAAGAGCTCGAGACGTTCATGCCTGCGCGTTTCGCCGAGTTGCACGCGCTCAGAGCGCGACGAGTGGAGGCGTGGATGGATCTGGACGAGCGCGAAGAGCGCACGTATCAGGACACCGGGCGCTCCCGCTTGCCTTCGTTCGTGCTGTATCCGCTCATGGCAGCCGGTTCCGGATACTTGCCAATCGCGCCGGAGCACGTGGTGCCCACGACGTGGGCGGACCGCCGAAACGCTCCATGACGGAATGTCGGACGCGCTATGGTGCGTCGCGGATGCGCACTCGCCCGCTCCTCGCCGTGTCGCTCTTGGCGCTCTCTCTTGCGGCGCCGGCGTTCGCGCAAGGGCGCACCGCGGCGGACCTGGACAGCGCACGCGCGGCGCTCACGGAGGCTCAGACGCTGCGAGACGCGGGGAAGCTCGACGCGGCTTTATCGAAGTACAAGGCCGCCCACGCGATGGCGGGCACGGCGATAACCGCATATGAGCTCGGCCGCTGTCACATGGATCTCGGCCACCTCGTGGAGGCGCACGAGCTGCTCTTGTCGGTCGCGCGCATCCCGAAGAACCCCAGCGAGACGGCGCGTGCAGACGCGGCTCGAACGGACGCCGCCGCGCTCGCGGACAAACTCGAGCCGAGGATCCCCACCATCACAGTGCGCGTCACGGGAGCGATGCCCACGGACGTCACGCTCACGCTCGACGGGAGCCCGATACCGCCCGAGGCGATTGGAGCCAAACGCCGCGTGGATCCAGGATCACACGCGATCGTCGGCAAGACCAGCTCTGGCGAAACGCAGTCCGCGCAGCTCACCGTGGCGGAGTTCGACACCAAAGACGCGACGCTCACGTTCGTCAAAGCGATAGTCGCCGTGACTCCCGAGTCCGCGGACGACAAGCTATTTGGCATTCATGTTCGCTTCGACAAACCACCCGAGCCTGACGTCGAGCCAAACGAAGTATGGACCCTCCACGCACGCGACGGCGCGGCGCTCTGCACGATGCCGTGTGAGCGTTGGGTGCGCGCGACCAGCAATGACTACGTCGAGGTGTCCGCGAAGAACGGCGAGATTCACAAACGCGTCGACCTACCGACTGCGTTTCAATTCGCGCACGGTACGAGCATCGTCGTGCACCCGGTGACAGAGCGCGGCACTCCACGCCTCGCGAACATCACGATGGCGATCATGATCTGGCCTTACCTCGGCGGGCTCGTCGTGGGCATCACCAAGCTCGCGATCTGTGCCGGCGAGAGTTCCAGCTGTGACAGCCTCGGCGGAGTGCCGGGGGCGTGGATCATGCTCGGCGCGAGCGTGGCCTTGGCGACTGCGCACATCGCTTGGATCTCTTGGACGCGATATCCGATGTTGAACGTGGACGAGACCAGCGCCGCCGCGACCGTTACGCCGCAAGTCAGCTTGGTCCCTGGTGCGGTTCGCCTCGACACCGTATCGGTCCATACTTGGTTTACGCCCGCGGGCGTGGTTGGTGTGTTCTGATGCTTTTCCGCGCTCTCTGGTTGGTCTTGCTCGTCGCGTGCTCTTCGTCCGCTCCGGCGACGACGACGCCCGACGCAGGCACGCGCGGCGACTACGATCCGACTCCGTTCGGCGGATCGCGTCCCGTGCAGGTCTATGTCCCTAATGGGTATACCGACAGCAAGCCCGCGCCGCTCTTGATCTTGCTACATGGTTATTCAGCAGGCGGCCTGATTGAAGATCTCTATTTGAATCTGCGCGCGAGCGCCGAGAAGTACGGGATGCTCTACGCGCACCCAGAGGGCAAGGTCGACTCCAAGAACAACAAATATTGGAACGCGACGGACGCCTGCTGCGACATGGACAAGTCGAACGTCGACGACTCGAAGTACTTGAGTGAGCTCGTCATCGAAATAGGCACTAGGTACAAGGTCGACCCCAAGCGTGTGTATTTCGTCGGTCACTCCAACGGCGCGTTCATGTCTTATCGCATGGCGTGCGACCACGCGGACATGGTCGCGGCGATCATGTCGCTGGCGGGAGAGACGTGGCTGGATCCGGCCAAATGCAAGCCGATCGCGCCTGTCGCGGTCCTCCAGGTGCAAGGCACTGCGGACGCGGACGTGTTGTATGCCGGCAATCCTAGCTACCCAGGCGCCAAGCAATCCGCGTCGACCTGGGCAAGCTACAACGGCTGTATGCCAACCATTGACACGTCATCGGCTCCGCTCGACCTCGACTCTGACCTCCCAGGCCCCGAGACGCTCGTCGCGAAGAACGTTAGCGGCTGCAAGGCGAACGGGCAGGTCGAGCTGTGGACGATCCAGGGCGCTGGGCACGTCCCCAACTTCACCCCGGCGTTCGATCCCATGATGCTCGAGTGGCTGCTGGCGCACCCCAAACCGTAGGACCCTCGATGAAGCACCTCACCCTCTGTTGCGCTCTGTTCTTGGCTTGCTGTTCCTCTTCGTCGCCACCGGCGAGTTCCCCCGACGCCAGCCCCTCCACTACGCGCGGCGACTATGATCCGACGCCGTTCGGCGGTGCGCGGCCCGTTCAGCTCTATGTGCCTAATGGGTATTCGGACGCCAAGCCTGCGCCGCTCCTCATCTTGCTGCATGGCTATTCGGGCAGCGGGTTCATCGAGGACCTCTATTTGAATTTACGCGCGAGCGCCGAGAAATATGGGCTGTTGTATGCCCATCCGGACGGCAAGGTCGACTCCAGGGGCTACAAGTATTGGAACGCCACCAACGCTTGTTGCGATTTCGACAAATCAAATGTGGATGACTCGAAATACTTGAGTGACCTCGTCATCGAAATAGAGACTCGCTACAAGGTGGACCCCAAGCGCGTCTATTTCGTCGGTCACTCGAACGGCGCGTTCATGTCCTATCGCATGGCGTGCGATCACGCGGACATCGTCGCGGGCGTGATGACGCTCGCGGGGGCGACTTGGCTCGATACCAACAAGTGCAAGCCGTCAGCGCCCGTGGCGATCCTCCATGTTCACGGGACTGCCGACTCGACGATACTTTACGGCGGCGGCTCCAGCGTCCTGTCTGCCGGAGGCGTGTATCCAGGCGCGGTGGTGACGACCAACACGTGGGCTACCTACAACGGCTGCGCGCCGACGGTCGACACCTCCGCGGCACCGCTCGACCTCGAGGCCTCGATCCCAGGTGCTGAGACCACGGTGTCGAAGCTGGCGAGCGGCTGCAAAGCCAACGGGCAAGTCGAGCTCTGGGCCATCCAGGGCGGCTCGCACATCCCCGGCTTCACAACCGCGTTCGATCCCACGATGATCGAGTGGCTCCTCGCCCACCCCAAGCCGTAGCCACAATCGCCACGCTCCTGATATCGTGGCGCCGTGGCATACACGACCGTTACTCACAACTCTCTGGGCGGGAACATTCTCAACTCGATCAAGAGCTTCTTCATAGGCTTGATCCTCTTCCTCGTCTCGTTCCCCATCTTGTGGTGGAACGAAGGTCGACTCGACGTCTCCACGATCGCGAAGACCGCGACGGTCGTGGCACCCGATGGCGCGAACGGCAAAGCAGAGGGCTCGCTGATCGCGGTCACCTCGAGTCTGGCGACTGACGAGACTGTCGGCGATCCGGACTTCTTGAAGCCCGCCAAGCACATCGAGCTCAAGCGAAAGAGTGAGATGTACGCGTGGGTCGAGAAGAAGGAGACCCACGAGAAACAGAACACGGGCGGCTCGAGCGACACGGTGACGACGTACACGTATGACAAACAGTGGACGGACGACCCGCAGAGCTCGGATGGGTTTGCGGATCCCGATGAGCACGAGAACCCGGAATTTCCGGTCGATTCAGAGACATTCTTCGCCAAGAGCGCGAAGGTCGGCTCGTTCGTGATCACGCCCAAGGACATCGAGCTACCGCCGACGAAGCCGCTTCCGGTCGACGACGCGATGCTGGTGTCGTTCGCACCTGCGCCGCCCAAGGTGGAGGCCGCGCCCGCCACCACCACCACGAAGCCTGGCACCAAGCCGCACGCGTCCGCTGCGCCGAGCGCGTCCGCTGCGCCCTCCGCGAAGCCCGCTCACGCAGCGTCTTCGGGATCTGCGACGAAGCCCGCGGTGTCGACGTCGAAGCCTGCTGCCTCGGGTAGCGCGGCTGCAAAAGAAGAGAACAACAACGACGTCAAGCACAGCAACGTCCCCATCGCGACGCTGCACCCGCACCGCGACGGCACGTTTGTGTTCATGGGCGAGGGCACCAGCGCCAAGCCGGAGCTCGGTGACGTGCGTGAGTCGTTCGAGGTCGTGGATCCGCAGCCAGGTCCCGTCACGCTCTATGGCATCCGCTCGGGCATGGGCGTCACGCCGTGGGTGGAGCCGGGCGACGTGCTCTTGCCGACGAAGCTGTATCGCGTCGTGCCAGGCACACACGAAGAGGCGATCAAATTGATGCACGGTGAGTACGAGACGCTCACGTGGATCCTCCGACTCGTCGGCTTCGTCGTGATGTGGATGGGCCTGGCGATGACGGTCTCGCCGGTCAACGCGGTGCTCTCGATCGTTCCGTTCGTCGGCCAAGCGGGTCGTCTGATCACGAGCGTCGTGATGTTCCCGATCGCGCTCGTGCTCACGGGGCTCACGATCACCGTGGCGATCTTCGCGCACCACCCGCTCATGCTTCTCGTGCCGCTCCTGGCGCTCGCGTTGATCTTTGGGCTGACGCGCGCTTTCAGCAAGAAACAGCCGCCGCAGCAGTTGCCGCAGCAGGGCGCCTATCCGCAAGGGTATGGGCCGCAAGGTGGCGGATATCCTCCGCAGGGCGGTGGTGGCTATGGCCCGCCTCCGCAGGGTGGCGGGTACGGACCGCCTCCGCAAGGCGGTGGCTATGGAGGTCCGCCTCCGCAAGGTGGTGGGTATCCTCCCCAAGGCGGCGGTTATGGCGGACCTCCCCAAGGCGGCGGCGGACCTCCACCTCAAGGCGGCGGCTGGCCTCAGCAGTGATTGAACCCTAGAGAATTGCCTGGCGAAGATAGGCACGCGCTCAGTGTGCTAGATCCGCGCGCAAACCTCTGATGCAAGACGAGCCCGCGACGAGCCTGCGACCCCCCGTGCTCGCGATGCTGAAGCACGCTGGGGCGGCGCCTGAATCGACCTATGACGTCGCCGTGATCGGCGGAGGCGTCAATGGCACTGGCACCGCGCGCGATCTCGCCCTGCGCGGCGTGTCGGTGGTCTTGTTCGAGCGCAACGACTTCGCGTTCGGCGCGAGCGGTAACTCGAGCGGGATGATCCACGGCGGTCCGCGCTACATGCGAAAGAACCCGAGCGTCACGGAGAGCTCGTGCCGCGACTCGGGTTACATCCAGCGGATCGCCCCCTTCTTGCTTCACCGCATTCCGTTCTTGCTCCCTGTGAAATCAGGACCGCAAGGTCGCGTCATGCTCGAGCTGATCGACGCATATTTCAGGGCCTACGACGACTACCAGCCGCTCAAGCGCGGCGAGATGCACACGCGACTCGACCAGAGCGATCTACAACGGCTCGAGCCCGGCATCGTCGGCTCCTACGTGGGCGGCATCACCTTCGACGAGTGGGGCATCGACGGCGCGCGGCTCTGCATCTTGAACGCGATCGACGCCGAGGAGCACGGCGCGCGTCTGTACAATCACACCACGGTCGAGTCGATCGCGCACGATGGGACGTCGTACGTGCTGACGGCGAAGGACTCGCTGACAGGTGCGACAGTGCGCGTGCGCGCGGCACACGTGGTGAACGCGACCGGCGCGTGGGCGCCAGTCACCGCAGCGCTCGGCAAGCTGCCCACGGTGCGCGTACGCGTGCGTCCGGGAAAAGGGATCCACGTCACGTACGATCGACGCCTCTCGAACTACGCGATCGTCGCCGAAGCGATCGACGGCCGCGAAGTGTTCCTCATGCCGTGGCAGAACATGAGCACGATCGGCACGACGGACGACGACTATTACGGCGACCTCGACACGGTTCGCTCGACGAGCGAAGAGGTGCGCTACCTCGTGCAAGCGGTCGCGCGAGTGTTCCCTGCGGTGCGCCAGGCGCGCGCGGTCGGCACGTACGCGGGCGTTCGACCCACCATCTACGAGTTCGGACCCACCGAAGACGCGCTCAGTCGCGAGCACGCGATCATCGATCACGAGGTAGACGGCGCGAAGAACGTCTACTCCATGATCGGCGGCAAGCTGGCGAGCTACCGCGCGTTCTCTCAAGAGATGGCCGACAGACTCGCGGCCGATCTCGCGCCTGGAGTCGAGTGCTCGACGCACACGAAGCCCTTGCCAGGCGGAGACTCTGTGCCAGACGCGATCGCGCTCGCCGAGGAGCATGGCATCACGCCGGTCGCGGCGCGGCGCCTCGTGTTCCGTCACGGCTCGCGCAGTCTGCGCGTGCTCTCGCGGTTGGAGCGCGAGCCCAAGGAGCGCGAGATCGTCTGCGCGTGCGAGCCAGTGCTTTGCGCCGAGGTGCGCTACGCAATCAAGAACGAGTTGGCACGCACGGTCGAAGACGTGGGACGGCGAACGCGATTGGGTCTCGGCGCGTGCGGAGGTATGCGGTGCGCGGCGCGCTGCGGGCAAATCGTCGCCGACGATCTCGGGCTCTCTCCCCGCGCAGGTAGAGAGCAGGCGCGCGACTTCTTGGAGAAGCAGGCTCAGCTACGCGTGGTCGCGATGGGTCCTGAGCAAGCACGACAAGAAGCGCTCTTGCTCGCGCAAGCTCGCGCGACGCTCGGCGTGGATCGCGAACCGAGGGACCGGTGAAGCGCGTCGTCGTGATCGGCGCGGGCATCGCCGGGACTGCCGCTGCGCTCGCTGCGCGAAACTCCGGAGCCGAGGTGACGCTCGTGCGCGGAGGTTCTGGCGCGACATCTCTCGGTGTGGGCGCCTACGACGCGACTCCGTGGGAAGTGCGGGGAGAGTCGTCGCTGACCAACGTGCCACTCAGTGCATCATGCATGCAAATATTGGAGCAAATTGGCTGCGTTTCGTGCCCAGAGAGCGGCGCGGTGCTCGCATCGTCCACGGGAATTCTTCGGCCTGCGCGCGCACACGATGACGCGTTGCTCGATCTTTCGGTGCTCCGCTCGGGTCGCGTGCTCTTGCTCGATGCGACGATCGACGGATGGGACGCCAGCTCTCTCTCTCGCTCATACAACGCGCACTCGCTCCGTGGCGAACGCTCGTTCGAAACCCTCCTTGGCAACTTCATCAAGCACACGGACGAGCGCGCGATGACGTTCGCGGAACTCGCGGGGCGTCATGATGCGCCCGCTCGCCTCGGCTGGCTCGCTACCGCCATCAAGAAGGCGCTGAAGAGCACCGACAGCGTGTGCGCCATCCTCACGCCTCCGATCTTGGGCGCTGAGCGAGCGCGCGCGAAGGAGCTGGGCGCTCTCGTCGGTGTGCCGTGCGGAGAGGCGATTGCGCCGTTCTCGAGCCCAACGGGCCGTCGCTTCGACGCCGGGCGCGATCGTGCGCTCCAACACGCACAGGTCACGACCGTGGACGGCTGGGTCACGCGAATCACCGTCGCGGACGTGGTCGCCATCGAACTCGAAGACGGCGCCGCGCTCGAGGCCGATGCGGTGGTGCTCGCGACAGGGGGCTTGCTCGGCGGCGGGATCGTCTATGCGCCTGCAGAGCACATCCTCGCCACTGCGGTGCCTCCATACCCACGGCGCGTGTTCGAGTGTGGAGTCGATGCGCCAGTGCGCGTGGGTCACGACGGCAAAGAGCTGCTGGTGCCAGGCTCGATGTTCGGGCTCGCCGCCGAGCAGCTCGCGTGGCCTTTCACGAACGATCCGATCATGGAGCGCGTCGGTGTCCTCGCTGATCAATCGCGAGCGAGCGATCGTGTGTTCGTCGCAGGTGATCTCGTCGCAGATCGGAGCCGCACCTGGCTCGAGGCGCTCGCGAGCGGAGCGCACGCTGGAGCCGCTGCATCCGCGACCTGATCGCTTAGGCGTCCCGACGGCACCCCACCTGTCGTTGATGTCCACCATACCGACGCCATCACCTTCGCCTGCTCGAGCGGCGTCGCGGTCTCGTCAGCGTGAAGCTGTTCATCAGTTGGTGCGCCATGCGTTCGAGCTCGAACGACGCGCCGGCTCGTGCCGGCGTGCCCGGATTCGTGGGAGCGAACGCTCCTGAAGCGATAGGCTTGCTGGCATCTCGCACGACGCGCCTGCTGGGATACGGGTGCCGTGGAGTGATAGCAATCATTGATGCATCAATCATCGATGTTGTCGTGATTCGAGACGCACCACACCAAGCCGACGACGCATCACGACCAAGGCCTTGTCCACGAAGCCGCCTCATCACAGGTGACGCTGGGCTGAGCAATCAGGTGTAGCCTCACCGCATG
>JANYHY010000559.1 GCA_025362165.1 Myxococcales bacterium
GCGTCCCCGACGCGACGGACGTCAAGCTGAAGTAGGCTATTTCAAGGGCTTGTTGTGATCGCCCTCGGACCACGCGTTGCCGACGGGGCGATCCACTTGCTTCACTTCGATCGCTGCCACGGCAGGCTTGACCTTCGCGACCCAGGTGACGAGCGTCGTCTGCTTGGCGCCGGACATCAGCGCTGAGCCGAGGTCGAGTGAGCGCACCGCCTCCTTGAGCAGCGCGAGTCCGCCCGCCACGCCGCGCCACAGGCCGAAGCCGTACGCACCACCAGGACCGTCACCGCGCGTGAGATCCTTTTGCACGCATGATGAGTGATCGGGTGACTGTTCAGGGGGCATCGCGTTCGGATCGAGGCCCGCGCCGAGATCCTCGTACGTGCTGCAAGCGCCAGGGATGGCTTGCGCGATGACAGCGAGCAGCTTGCGGCCCTCACCCTCGTCGTCGAGCTTGTGACCAAACGCGGGCACACCGTCGGCGAGCCGCCGTCCCATCGCCATGCGCAACGCGTCGCCGCCAGCGCCCTTACCGAGCTTGGCCGTGGCGAGCCAAGCGGGCGGCTCGCCAAACCACGAGCCGTGACCGTCGAACACGAGCAACGCCATCGCCGAGGCCGACGCTTGATCAGGAGCGACCTCGTCGAACTTCGCGTCGGGCGCGAAGAACTTCGTGGCATCGTCGAGGCATTTCGGTGCGTCCGTCTTCGCCTTGCATCGCGGCGCCTCGATCTCCACGGTGCCCGCGGCGATCTGGTCGCCAAGCTTCTCCATCTTGGCCTTGCACGCGATCGATGTCAGGGCGACGAGCGCGACCGCGAACCTACGCATGTGCGCGCACCATTGGCGCGAGGCGCTCGCGAGCCGCGAAGGCGACGTGATCTCGCGTGGCGATCGATCTGGCGTGCGGAACCCGACCGTGCTCGTCGAGGCACGCGAGATCTCGATCGGGCGTGCCGGCGTCCTCGAGCCTCGAGCGCGACACCGCACGCGCTACGGGTCGACCTCCCGTGGAGAGCGCGAAGGCGAGCACGTCCCAAGAGAGCTCTGCGTGCGTGGCCTCGTCTCGCGCCATCCGTCGTAACGCTTGACGTGTGAAGGGATCGCTGGCCGATGCCTCATGAGCGAGCCGCGCGGCGGCGCCCTCACCGATGCAGCCATCCAACCAAGCCTCCACCGCCACGCGCTCCAGACTTGCCTCGCGAGTGGCGGCGGTCGGCCAACCTACCGGCCTTACCTCGCCACCTGCGTGCGCGCTCGCGATCGCGAAGCAGTCGTCTGCGTGACGAAGCTCTTCGAGCGCCGCGCGCCTCGCACGCGTGACCAAGCAAGCCGGCGCGCCCAGCGCCTCGAGCTCGCTCGCGAGCCGCAAAAATGAGGGCGTTGATGCATGCTCTGTCTGCGCGTCGTTCGCCCAAGCCCTCGCCATAGGACGATCGCGCAGGCCCGCGACGGACGAAGCGATCGCGCGCGTGCCATCACGCAAGAGACGCCCGCTTCCGAACGCGTCCTTGATGATCGACACATCGCCGATCGGGATCGGCACCTTGAGCGAGAGACAAAACGCGAGCTCGAACCCGGGCGCAGGGTGCGTCGCGTCTGCGCCACCGACGAGCGGGATCGTCGCGCGGATCGAGGCGACGATGACGCCGAGCGAGCCGAACACAGCGACGTGCGCGCCGTGCTGCGACCCGCCCGTCGCGCTTCGTTCACGATAGGTCCAACCGAGCTCTCCGCCGAAGACGTTACCGGCTTGCACGCCGAGCGCGTAGCGGCCGTGATCGAAGTTGTACGCCTGCGCTTGGAAGAACGCGCCGAAGCCCACCTGCTGGAGGACCGAGCCACCGTTCCCCTTCGGCCAGAGCATGAACGACGCCTCGCCGCCGAGCGCGAACGCCGATGGTGAGCTGATGACGCCCGACATGATGACGCCCGGATTGATCGTCACGCCAAGCGCGAGAGCGTTGCCTGGGATCAACAACAACGGCAGCGCGGCGAGCGCCATTCGAGTACGCATTCGCAGGATGCTATCGCAGCGCGGCGGTGATGGGCACGCCGCGATCGGTGATCGCGATCGGGCGGCCGGCGGGCGACATCGTCTCTTCGGACGGAACGAGGCCAATCGTCTTTGCGGCGGTCGCGAGCAAATCCGGCACCGAATAGGGCGTTCCGACGACCTTCTCGCCCGTCGCGTCGGTGCCGCCGAGCAAGCCGGGTTTGGTCCCGCCTCCCGCGAGCACCGCGGTCCACGCTTGAGGATAGTGATCCCGACCCTCGTTCGCGTTGATCTTCGGCGTGCGTCCGAAGTCGCCCATCCAAACCACGAGCGTGGAGTCGAGCGTGTGCGACGCGTCGAGGTCTTTGATGAGCGCGCTCATCGCTGGGTCGAGCTGCGCGAGCTGAGCGCGCACCTTGTTGAAGTTGTCTTGGTGTGTGTCCCAGCCGTCGAGTGTGACCTCGACGAACCGAACGCCAGCACGAATTAGGTTGCGCGCGACGAGCACCGATCGGCCGAAGTCGCTGTCCCCGTACGCGAGCTTGGTCGCGTCGGTCTCGTTGGTCGGATCGAACGCCGCGAGCGCAGGTGAACTCATGAGATTACGCGCGGAGCTGTAGAGGGCGCGCCGATCGTCGACCATGTGCCCGCCGACTTGTGCACCGAAGCGCGCATCCATTCGATCGAGCAACGCGAGTCGTCGCTCGAAGCGTGCGCTGTCTACCTGCGGTCGCGTGTTGTCGGGCACGCCGGGCTTCTGCACGACGAACGGTCCGTACTGCGTGCCCAAGAACCCCGCGCCAAAGCTCGGAGAGCGCAGGCTCACGAAGGAAGGGAGCCCGTTCGTCGGCGCGGGGAGCTTGTTCGAGACCCAGCCGCCGAGCGATGGGTGCTCGACGGTAGGGTTCGGCGCGTAGCTCGTATGGTTCGTGTACTGCGCGCGCTGATGATTTCCTTCTTTGCTGCTCACGCCACGGATCACGCACAGCTTGTCCGCGACGTCCGCGATGTGCGGCATGCCCTCGGCGATCTCGAGCCCAGGTTGCCGCGTCTTGATGGACTTGGTCGGTCCGCCGGTCGCGGTACCAGGCTTGGGATCCCAAGTGTCGAGGTGGCTGGGTCCGCCGTTCATCCACAGCAAGATGATCGACTGTGCTGGCGCCGTTGGTTGCACCGCGCCGTCCGCTTGCGCAAAGCGAGACGCGAGCGTCGCCAGAATTCCAGCTGCGCTCGCCTGCAAGACGGTTCGTCGGTTCATTGCTTGACTCCTCAATGATTGAAGACGAACTCGCTCGAGTTGAGCGTCGCCCACATGATGTCTTCGAGCGCCGCGACGTGCGGATCTCGCGTGCGTGACGCCGGATCGATCCGCGCCGTCGGATCGTTGCCGAGCTTGCCCGGCTTACCGAGCCCCTTCTTGTCGCCCTTCTTCGGCGGCGTTGGCGCGCTCGCTTGCGGCTCTGGCGCGGTCTCAGACGCGATGTACGCGAGCGCTGTCTTGAGCTCGTCCGCGCTCGGCTTGCGCGACAGCGAGCGGAGGTAGATCGCCTCGACCTTCTGCGCGTCCGTCGCTTTGGACTGCGCGATCGCGTTGACGGCTGTCAGCGGAGCAGCGCTCGAACCGCCCGCGACCAGCTTGCCGTTCAACAAGACGAGCGCCTGCGTGAGGGTCCCCTCGTAGCGCGGCGTGTCCATCTCCTCGTCCACGTCGAACACGAACGAGAAGAGCTGCGTGAGCCGCACCCGCACGTCGTCGATGTCCGCGCGCGTGAGCTTCTCGAGCGCCTGCTGGGTGCCTGTCGCTGCGATCAGCGCGTTGACGAGTTCCTCCGGGCCGAGCGGCGTCATCCGAAACTGCGACCACAAGGCGATTTCTCCCTTGCCGTTCGACCCCGAAGCCGGCACCGCAGAGAGCTGGTACGCCTCGGTCTGCGTGATGAGACGCGTCAAGCGCTTCAAGTCGCTGCCATGATCGCTGAAGTCCTTCGCGATGCGCTTCATGAGCTCCGGCGCGTCCGGCGGGTTGCTTCCGCGCACGTCATCCACGGGGTTGGTGAAGCCGCGCCCGAGGAAGTGTCCCCACATGCGGTTGGCGATCTCTTCTGCGAACCAAGGGTTCTTCGTGATCCAAGCCGCGATCGTCTGCCGCGTGTTGCCCGTGATGAGCGTCCCGTCCAGAGCTGTGGGCGTCGACTGCGCGATGGGCGTGATGTCCGCGTTCTTGTTGAAGCGTGGAGCAGCGCGATCGAGGTCGCGCACCTCTACGGGCTTGATGCCCTTCATGCCCTTCTCGCCGAGCGGCACGAGCTGCGTGCGCAAGAAGCAGCTCGCGAACGAGCGGAAGTCCGTCTGCTTCCATTTCTCCGTCTTGTGATCGTGGCACTGCGCGCACTGGATCTGCACGCCGAGGAAAATCTTCGAGGTCGCGCCCGCCATGTCTTGCGGATTGTCCCTGTACTTCAGGACGTAGTTCACTGCGCCGTCGATGCTCGGATCGCTCGCGATTTGCGCCTCCGTTTGCGCCAGCGTCCGACCGTACTCGCCGCCCGCCGAGTTCTTTCCCGTCGCAGTGATCAGCGCGTAGACGAGTTTGTCCCACGGGACGTTCTTCTGCAGTTGCTCGTGCAACCAGACACGGAACGCTTGACGATCGATGTCACCGGCCTTCGCGTCGCCCATCAGCACATCGTCCCAGTAGGCCATCCAGTGATCGGCGTACGCGGGGCTAAGCAGCAGCTCGTCGACCAACTTGCTCCGCTTGTCCGTCGTCGTATCCGCGACGAACGTCGTCACCTTCTCCGGCGTCGGCAGTGTCCCGATCACGTCGAGATACACACGGCGCAGCCACGTCGCGTCGTCTGCGCGTACGCTCGGCGTGAGCCCCTTCTCCTCCCACATCGCCTCGAGCGCGAGGTCGACATCCGAGCTCGTGAGCCCTGGTGGGATTGGCGCCGAGACAGTCGTCGGCACCTTCGGAGGCGTCACTGCGCCGTTGCCACACGCGGCGAGCGCGCCGACAGCAAGCGCGCCAATCAAGGAGAGGAGAGATCGCATCACAGCCCAATCATGCAACAGCTCGCGAGCGCAAAGCTTCCCTATTTGCGCTGGCGAAGCCAATCCGCTTAGTCGTTGTCGTTCGCCGAAAGCGACGACAAGTCTGCGTGGACGCGCGCAGGTCCAGCCCTCACGCGCCGCAGCAGCGCTTGTACTTCTTGCCGCTACCACAGGTGCACGCCTCATTGCGGCCGACGCGTGTCGCGGCGACGACCAGCTTGGGTTTATCGGCGTCATGGATCCGCTGTTGCGCGAGGAGCGCGCGCGCTTGCGTCGCGAAGTCCGGTCGAGCGCAGTCGCGGAACGTCTCGGGCAGGAAGAACTCACGCGCCTCGCGACGCACCAACAAGCGCGCGAGCGACAGCGTGAACAGCTCCGCCTCCGGGTCCATGCGAAAGTGCGCGGGGTGGCGCGCTGCTGCGGCGATCGCGTAAGCGTCTGGCACGTCTTCGGCGCGTTCGAACGCCAACGCGTGATCGCGAGGGAGGTCTCGCGTGAGCTCCATGCACAGGCGCTTTCCGTGTGTGAGCACGACGCGCTCCGCCTGCTCGTCCGAGATGGAGACGACGAGCGACCCATATTCGGCGCTCGCGATCGACTCTGGTGTTTTTACCGCGGGCCTCTGGTCGAACAGTCGCGCGACCTCGACCGCGCTGGACTCGTCCGTCACGCGAATCGCGTCGAGCCCCAGCACCGCGTCGAACATGCCTGCGCGCGATCGCGGGCTCTCGTATTCGCGCCTGTAGTGAGGCAACAGCTTGGCGCCGACGCGCGCGGTGAACCAGGCATTGCGCGCGACGATCCCCGTGATGCCTAGTTGGTAGGCGAGGAACGTCGGCGTCTGCGCCTGCTCGTCGAAGTAGTCGACGACGCGACCGAGCGCTGCGGGATCGGCGGAAGCGGCGAGCACCATGAGATGGCTCACCGCCCACAGCGAGCTCCAGTACTCGCGCAGGAACTTCGGCTCGCGCTCGAGTTTGGGTGCGTCGAGGATGAGGTCCCGCTGGCGAAGAGCCTGCACGAGCATCTCCAGCGAGCATACGTAGAGGTCACTTGCCATCAGCGGCGCCCAGCACGCGATCGCGTCGAACTCTTCCAGCGAGAGATCGTCGCCACGCTTGAACGCGAGACGAAACAGATCGAGATCCTCGCCCCCTGGTCTGATGACATCCCTGCGGAGCGCGCGCTGCGCTCGAAAGCTCGCGACCTCTTTCAGGCAACCATCCAGCCTCGGGCGCGTGATGATGGGATGCGGTCCCGTGGACATCCCCTCGCCGAGGCATGTGACGAAGTGCCCGTTTCTAGCTACGATGATGTGCGGCGCCTGCGGCATGTCTAGCAGCGCGATCGCGACTCGCTCGGCCGAGTCAGGCAGATCGATCGTGCCGAGGATCCATTTCACCAGCTCAGCATCTCGGTAGAGCGAGAGCGCGAAGTCCACGGTCTCGCGCTTGACGCGATCGAGCCGGCTGAGGAAGTGATGGGCGTGCGCCACGACCCCATACAAGAAGAGACGGGCGCCTAGGTCAACAGTCGTCAGGATCGAAGACGGCGACCCGATAAGTGGTACCCTCTCAATGTGTCCGCTCCGCCGCCTCCTCCGGATGGGCCGAAAGCGCTCGGGCCGTATCAACTCGTCAACCGCATCGCGACCGGCGGGATGGCGGAGGTCTATTTCGCTCGGCGCGCAGGCCCGCACGGTTTTCAGAAGAACGTGGCGGTCAAGCGCATCTTGCCGCAGCTCGCGGCGGACGCTGACTTCGTCGCGATGTTCGTCGACGAAGCACGCATGTGCGCGCGCCTGTGTCACCCGAACATCGTGCAAGTGTTCGACTTCGGCGAGCAGGACGAAGAGCTCTACATGGCGATGGAGTTCGTCGACGGCACGACCGGCGCGAAGCTCATTCGCGCAGCCGCGACGAGGGGAGAGGACATCCCGCTAGAGGTCTCGCTCCACGTCGCGCTGAGTGTGCTGAGAGGCCTAGAGTACGCGCACAACGCGCGCGACGACATGGGGCGCCTCTTGTACCTCGTGCACCGAGACGTCTCGCCTGGCAATGTGCTCATCGATCGCTCCGGCGCAGTGAAGCTCACGGACTTCGGCATCGCGCGCGCCGCCGAGTTCGAGCGACGCACGGACGCAGGACAACTCAAAGGCAAGCTCGGGTACATGTCGCCCGAGCAGGTCGTCGGCAAAGAGCTCGATCATCGCAGCGATCTGTTCACTGTCGGCATCGTGCTCGCGGAGATGGTGACCGTGCGTCCGCTGTTCTCCGGAGGCCGCGAGCTCGACGTCCTCTTGCGCATCAGAGACGCGGATCTCACTGCGATCGATCGCAGCGCCGGTCGAGTCCCCGACGACGTGCGCGGCGTGCTCTACCGTGCGCTCGCCAAGGATCCATCGCTGCGCTACCAGTCAGCCAGCTCGTTCGCGGAGGCGCTCGAGGAGATCGTTCGTCGTCGCCGCTTGCAGGTGGGTCCGAGCAAGACCGCCGCGTGGCTCGAGCGCCTCGGCCTCACCGAGCCGATCGGCGGACAACTCGACGAAGAGCCCGGCACCGAATCGGCGCACCAGAAGACCTCCGTCGTCGAAGTCGTAGGCCCGGAGGATCTGCGCAAGCCGGAGAGCGAACGCCCGACCGCGCCGCAAGGAGGCGCGACACACGACGTCTCGCCGCAGATCTACAAAGTGCGAATGCCCGACGGCACCGAGCTCGGGCCCATGTCTTACCCTCGCCTCATCGAGCTCTTCGCGACCGGCGCCGCGGGCAGCAAGACGCACATCGCGCGCGAAGGCGGCAGCTTCAAGGCGGCCTCGCAGTTCACGGAGCTCACGCGCTTCGTCACGAGCCCCGCGCTTCGCTGGGACGACGAGATCGCCGGCGAGGTCATCGCGAAGGGAGCGCTGAATCGCGCGCGCCTTCCGTCGGTGTTGTTCCGCCTCGCCTTCGATCGCGAGACCGGCGTGCTCGTCTTGCGCGACAAGAACAGGCGCAAGAAGGTCTACATCGTGGAGGGTGTCCCCGAGTTCGTCGCGTCGACCGAGAAGTCCGAGCTCCTCGGCGAGCACCTCATCGCTCGAGGACAAGTGCTTCGCATGGAGGTCGAGATGGCCCTCGCGATGCTGCCTCGCTTCGGCGGTCGCCTCGGCGATGCGCTCGTCGGGCTCGGCGTGCTCCGACCCATCGAGCTATTTCGAGCCATCCACGAGCAGACGCAAGAGCGCTTCATCGAGATGTTCCGCTGGAAGCAGGGCGAGCTCATGTTCGTCCGCGGCGCGCGTTCGCACGAAGAGACGTTCCCGCTCGGCGTAGATCCGTACGAGCTCATCGCGCGCGGCGTACGTGACGGCTACTCGGGTCCCGAGCTCGAGGCGCTTTTGTCTCCTTACGTCGAGCGAGCGATCGAGCCGGTCGTGTTGCCTCCGATGCGCGTGGAGTCGTTCAGGCTCACGGAGAAAGAGAGCAAAGCGCTACGCAAGATCGACGGCAAAGCGACCCTCACGAAGCTGATCGCCGACGGCGCTGCAGACTCCGAGGAGGTGTCGCGCGCGGTGTTCTTGGGCCTCTCGTGCGAGCTCATCAAGGTCGCAGGGTGGCCGCCAGACTGAGTCGAGCTTCTGATTTCCGAGTACCCACTGTGTCGACGTACTACTCCAGACCGGCCGCGTATTTCAGCAGCAAGTAGCTAATCGAGCTGATCGCCGCCGCACCCGGGACCGTCAAGACCCACGCCCACACGATGCGACCCGCGACTCCCCAGCGGACCGCGGAGAAGCGTCGCGTCGAGCCGACACCGACGATCGAGCCGGTGATCGTGTGCGTCGTCGACACCGGGATGCCGAGGCCCGTCGCCATGAACAGAGTGATCGCGCCCGCAGTCTCTGCGCTGAATCCGCCCACGGGTTGGAGCTTGCAGATCTTCATGCCCATCGTCTTCACGATGCGCCACCCGCCGCTCATCGTGCCCGCGGCCATCGCGGCGTGACAGAGCAAGACCACCCAAAGCGGCACGCCGGGATTCTTGCCAGTGAGGTGACCGGTCGCGACGAGGGCCGCCACGATGATGCCCATGGTCTTCTGCGCGTCGTTGCCGCCGTGACCGAGCGAGTAGAGCGCGGCGGAGACGAGCTGCGCCCGACGGAACCAACGGTCCACCTTGCGCTGAGGGCTCTTGCCGAACACGCGCATCACGGTCCACATGATCAAAAAGCCGAGGACCGCCCCGAGGATCGGCGACACCAGGATGAACGCGGCTGTCTTCAGGAAGAACGCCGAGTCCAGCGCGCCGAAGCCCGCTTTCATGATCGCAGCGCCCGCGACGCCTCCGAGGAGCGCGTGAGACGACGACGTGGGCAGGCCCCACCACCACGTCAAAAGATCCCAGACGATGGCGCCGACGAGCCCCGCCGCGACGAGCGGAAGCGTGACGACCTCCGCGTGCACACCCTTGGCGATGTTGCCCGCGACATGCGTGCTGAACACCAAGAACGCGATGAAGTTGAAGAACGCAGCCCAAGCCACCGCAGCGCGCGGAGAGAGCACGCGCGTCGACACGACAGTCGCGATCGAGTTCGCGGCGTCATGGAAGCC
>JANYHY010000590.1 GCA_025362165.1 Myxococcales bacterium
CGGGTCAACTAGTAGACAACCCAGAAGCCTCCAACGGGAACCCTGCGAATTCGCTGACGCAGTGCCCTGGAGCGCAGCCTTTGAAAAGCCTAGTTCTGGCCTAGATCAGGCGTGCCAGAGCCAGCTGCGGCTTTGCAAAGGTCCACGTCTTTTGGAGCCGTGAGTGTGGTTGAGCCGTTGAGGGAACGGCACGCTGCCTCTGCGTCCAGCGGATCTTGCGCTAGCGCTTCGAAGAACGACGGCTCGATGAGCGCAGCGTCGGATGCCGCCAACGCCAAGCGCCCGCGAATCGCCCACCAAGGCGCGTAACCGACTGCCGGGTCCGTGGGGTCTGCCACCTTCGCGCGAGCGCCGGGCAGATCGCTCTTCTCGAGGACGCGCGCAGAGAGATAATCGAAGCGCGGATCGTGAGCGACGAGCTTGCTGCCCTCGAGCGGACGCAGCTCCTTTTGAGCCTCGAGAGCGTGTCCTCGTCCGAACAGCAGCTCCGCGACGCGAATGCGCTCACTCGCCGCCGCGCTCGCCTTGGGGTCGCTCGCAAGGTTGTCGATGCCGACGACTGGCACTGAAGCAAGCGCCATGATTTCGGCGCGCCACTTCTGATCCCATGCTTTGAGATCCATGCCGCTCGCCGCGACGAGCGCCGCGTCGACCTTTTTTCCCGCGCGCAGCTCCGAGAGCAGCTTCTTGATCGCCTCGTCTCCAGCGACCTTCGCGTAGTAGCGCATGAAGCTCGTGACCTCCGCGAACGCCACCATCGCGGCCTCCGCGCTCGGGAGCATCGCGATCGACGGACCCAGCTCGTCGAGCCCAAGGTCCAGCTTCTTGTCCATTCCGCGTCGCACGATCGCGTCCGGGGACGGTCGGTCGTCGTACGGTCCCGGCTCGCGCCATCTCACCTCTTCGCGCTTGGCGAGGCCTTCTTGTAGCCACAGCGGCGCGCGATCGTTGGTGAGCCGAGTGACCGCGAGGTGAGTGAGCTCGTGCGTGAGCGTGTCGCGCCACGGATATCCGTGATGACTCGCGCGCGGCGAGAGCAAAGTCACGCGTCCCCACTTTGCGATCGCGACAGTGCCCGTCGTCTGCGCGGACTCGTAGGGCAAGCCCGTCATCGCCGCGAGCGACAACAGATCGCGCACGACGATCACACGCGTCGGCTTGGGCCACGTCACGCCGAGATCACGCGTGAGCGTCTTGCGTGCATTCTCCACGGACTCGGTGATGAGCGGAGTCAGCGCGCGATCCGCCTCGTCCTGGTAGCGCACGACGAGATCACTCGTCTTGACGTCATCGCCGATGATCGCCGCTGTCACGCGCGAGCAGCCCCTCGCGATGTCGAGCATGCCCTCGGCGTCTTCGTCGGGAACCGCCGTAACCGCGGACGCGAGCGAGAGCACCGCGTTGTCGCAGTCGCCCTCGTAGAGCGCAAGTCGGCCGCGCTCGCGCTGAATCTCGGGGTCGTTCTCGTCGCCCTGCTGCAGCTCTTTCTTCGCCAGATCGAGATCCAACCCAAGAATGAACGTCCGCGCGCGCGCCGCGTGAAACTGCGAGAGCGGCCCCGCCTTCGCGTGACTCGCGAAGAGCGTGCAGAGTGCAACGATCGCGACGGTCACGCTCGAGCGAAGCAACGATACGAAGCGCCTCATCGGAGCAACCCTTCCGCGTAGCGCTTGATCGCTTCTTTGTCGTGAGCGCTCCCCGGTTGAGCGAGCCCTTTGATCACTCGGCGTCTGAAGTCTTCGGGTCCCTTGTGATCCCCCGCCTTGGAGATTTGCACGCGACCGTTGGTCTTGTCGTCGCCCTCGTTCTGGCCGGGCGGTCCGCTCGAGCTCTCTTCTTCTTGATCGTCTTGTCCTAGTGCAAGCTTCGCCGCCTCGAGCTTGCGCTGCGCGTCGCGCTGCTTCTTCTCCGCCGCATCCACGTCTCCGCGTTGCAGCGCTTTGGCCGCCTCGCGAGCGAGTTGCTGGGCGTCGTCGAGATCGTCCGCTGCTTGTTCCGCGCCAAGGTCGCGCTCTTTGTCGCCGAGCTTGCCCGCGCGCTCACCAAGCTTGTCCTCGGTCTCACCGGTCTTCTGCAGATCCCGTTGGGCGCGCTGGGCGGCGCGTTTCTGCATCTCCGCGAGCTGATCCTCTGCCCACTTCACCTCGGGCTCGAGCTTCTTCTTCGTGTCGTCGAGGCGCTTGTCTGCGTCTCGCGCGTCGTCCTCATAGTAGCGCTCGCGGGCAGCAACGCGCTTGGCCTCGTCGAGCGCGGCGA
>JANYHY010000611.1 GCA_025362165.1 Myxococcales bacterium
CCCGCGCCGCCGCCGACCAGAAAGAGCGCGCCGATCGTCAGGCCGACGATGAGCTTGAGGTTCTTCTTGCTCTTGTCTTGGCTCAGCGCGTGGATCTCCTTCTCGTGCGCTTGCTGGCGCGTGAGAGTCTCCATGCGGGCGCGGTTCTCGGCCTCGAGGCGAGTGCGTTCGACCTCAGCGTGCTTGATCGCGTCGACGCGTGCCTGCTCCTCGCGTGTCCGGAGCTCTTCCGCGCGCCGCTTCTCGTCCGCTGCGCGAAGCCGCGCCTCTTCGTCGGCCCGCGCGCGATTCTCCTCGGCTTGCTTTGCTTGCAGCGCGGCGTCTTCCGCGCGCTTTCGAGCGTCCTCTTCCTGCTTGATGCGGTCCTCTTCGAGGGACATCAGCTCCTTCAGGGAAAAAAGGACCGAGCTTTCTTTCTGTTCCGCCATGGACTTTCTCTTCTCGTGTCAGTGGCCACTTCTCGTGTCAGCGTCGAGGAGCCTGAGACCGAATGCCTGAGGAAAAGGTACCGAGCTTTCACACTGTTCGCAAATGTTCTCTTTCGTTACCGATACATGCTCAACCGTAGAACACCTGTCGGCGGGTTCGTCTTGGCTTGATGGACGAGCACCGTGCTAACGTCCGCGACCCATGGCGACCAACGTCTGCGCACACATCACTGGGACTGTTTGGAAGATCGAAGTCAAAGAGGGGGACGACGTGATGGAGGGCCAATCGTGCGTCATCCTCGAGTCGATGAAGATGGAGATGCCTGTGGAGGCTCCCGCGTCTGGCAAGGTCGAGAAGATCAATTGCACCGAGGGACAAGCGGTCAATGAAGGTGATGTGCTCGTCATCCTTGCCTGAGCTTGCCTGAGCGACTCCGCACTAGCTTGACGTCGTCCTTCGTCCACGTACCGTAGATCCGTGCAGACACCTCGTCTCGCTCCTTTCATCGCGGCAGCGTTCGTCTTGGGCCTCGCGTGCGGCACCGCGACTTTGGTTGGAGCTGGCGGGGACTGTTTCGTCGTCACCGATTGCGAGCCTGGCCTCGCCTGCGTCCCGCAGAAAGACGGCCGCCGCGTCTGCTCGACGGACTTGACCAACATCGTCTTCGTGCCTGACGCAGCGGAGGCCGCTCCGCCGCCAGAAGCAGGCCCAGATGCTCCGCCTTCTGACGGACCCAAGCCGGACACGAGCATGAACCCTGACACGAGCATGGCCCCCGACACGAACATGCCCGACACGAACATGCCTGCTGACGCCTCCGCGGGTTGAGTCAGCTCTGACGAGGCGGTAGCGGCGGGGGAATCGACCGCGGGGGTTCTTCTACTTCCACCGGTTCCGGCTCTTCCTCGATGATCTCGGCGAGATCATCAACGACCATGATGTCCTCGTCGTCCGCCGACTCGAGCGGCTCCGCAGACTCACTAGTTTGGGCTGGGCGCGCGATGGTCTCGTCCGAGAAGTCGAGCGCCGCTCGCTCTTGCGTGTTGATCAGCGGGTCGTGCCCCGTCGCGTCGGGGTCCATGTTCGCGTCCATGTTCGCGCCGGGCACCGGAGTCCGGCTGTTGTCTTGGCTGCGATGATGCTCTTCTCGCGCACGCGTCAGCGCCTCGACCTCTTCGCGCGACACCGACATGGTCGGCAGATCGCTGTTGCGCGTAGGCTCGCCGTGCTCGACCACGGGCTCGACCTCCGCGGGCTCGACCTCCGCGAGCTCGACCTGCGCGGGCGTCTCTGAGGTGTCGGTGAGCGCCGCGACGAGCGAACCCGTATCGGTCGGCATCGACGGCGTGAGGTTCGTCGGCAAGGGCGTCGGCTTGAGAGCGGCGACGGGCAGGACGACTACAGGCGGCGGCGCTGGCTTCGGTGGCGCGTACTGATCGGGTCCAGCGCTCGGGTCCGGCTTCTTGAGCATGTTGGACTTGGCTCGGTCCAAGCCGCTCGTCGCCTCGGGATCACCGGCTTTCATGCGCAGCACGCGTCGCCAAGCGTCGGCCGCCTCGCGCGGGTCCTGCAGCTGTTCTTCCCACATGCGCGCGACCTTGCGTGCGAGCTCCGCCCGCGTCGCCATGTCCTTGCCGCGGAGGATTTGGTCTTCGTAGAGCTGCACCATCCCGCGGTAGTCGCCGAGCTCGACGAGCAGGCCAGAGAGATCCTCCATCACCGCAGCGTCCGTCGGCGACAGATCGTGCAGCTTCTTCAGATCGCTCGCAGCGCCAGCGCGATCCGACAAGTGCTCTCGGCGAATGCGCGCGCGACACGCGAGGAGCTGGCGCACGAGCGGGCCGTCGAAGACCTCCGTGAGCGCGTGAGTGATGGCGTTCTCCGCGCGAGCGATGTCGCCGACCTCCACGCCGAGCTCTTCCAACGCGGCCAGCGTCGACGCGTCAACGTGCGCGATGAGCGCGTCCGCCATCCACGCGAACGCCTGATCCACGTCACGAAGATCTTTGTGAGCGATGCTCGCCGCGCGCCTGAGCAGCGATCCACGTGTGCGACCGCCGTCGCGCGCCCCACCGCCGCCGGTCGAGAGCGCAGCACACAGCGCGCGCCGCAGCTTCTCTCCGCCAGTCGCTTTGTCGCCCTCGGAGGCCGCCGTCTGAAGCGCCGCGAGCGTCTCCTCCGTTGGGAGGCCGGAGAGGGCGAGCTCGAGGAAGATACGCGCGCGCTCGGGGTTGCCCCTCGCGGCGGCCACCTGGGCTGCACGTGTGAGCGCGCGGACGCGGTCCGGCGGAGCCTTGGCGCGAGACACCTGGCGCTCGTAGAGATCGATCACGTCTTGCGATTTCTCCGCGAGCGCGGCGAGTCGCTCGATGAACGGCTCGACCTCTGCGGGAGGCACGTTCGCGAGACCTTGCTCTCCATGCGCGAGCGCCTCTCCGCGCGGCTGCCCCGCCTGTGCTCGAGTCTCGGCTTGGCGCACGAGCTCTTCAGCGCGCGGTACGCCCGTCAGATCACGCAGCAAGAGATCCTGCGCCAAAAACAGCGCGTCTGCGTCGTTGGTCTTCGAAGCGAGCTGCTCGAGCTGCGTGGCGAGCTCGCGATCTCCGCCTTTGGCGCGAATAATTTCGATGGCGACACGCGAGGCGTCTTGATGGCGGCCGACCTCTGCGAAGCGATCGAACGCGCTGCGCAGCGCCACCGTGCGATCCGGCCCGCTCTTGCTGTCGAACCACCAATCGACGAGCTTCGCGGCGACGATACCCTTCCAACCGAGTCGATCGCCGAGCTCGACGTACGCGGTGCGCATGCGCTGATCGCCTTGATCGGCGAGCTCCGTCATGGCCGCGAGCGCTTCGTCTCCGCGATCGAGTTTGTCAGCGAGGATGCCGGAAAGCTTCAGAGTCATCGCGCTCGCCTCGTCGGCGTCTCCCTCGACCTCGATGCGCTGCGCGAGGAGCTCCGCGACGCGCGGCCACTGCTCGGTGCGCTCGCACAGGTCTGAGAGGCGCGTGAGAGCGTCGAAGTCTTCCGGGTCTACCTTGCGCACGATGTCGAGCGCGCGGATCGCTTGCTTTGGATCGTCGAGCTTCTCGTAGAGACGCGAGAGGCGTCCCGCGATCGCGCCGCGCTCCTGCGGATCCGCGGCGAGCTTCAGCTCACGTTCGAGCGCATCGGTCGCGGAGGCGAAGTTCTCACGCTTCTCTTGGAGGTCCGCGATCGCCTGCAGCGCGGGGCGCGATGTGGCGTCGAGCTCGGAGAGGATCCACTCGTAGCGAGCGACCGCTGTGTCCACGTCACCGACACCCTCGGCGAGCAGCTCCGCTTCGCGCAGCGCGACGCGAGCCTTCTCCGCGTTGTCGATCGCGATGCCGCCGAGCCGCCGCAGCAGAGTCGTCGCCTCGGTGTGGTCCTCACGCTCCACCGCGTAGTCCACGAGCTTCTCGAGCGCCTCGCGATCGTCGCCGTCGTCCAACACCTTCAGCCACAGCTCGCGCGACGCCTCTTTGTCGCCGACCTTCGACGCGAGGAGGTTGGCGGCTTGTCGGCGCGCGGAGATGCGCTTGCTCTTGTCGGAGACGCGATCGCCGCGCTTGCTCAGCAGCGCGATGAGCTTGTCCCAACGCTCTTGTTTGCCGTAGTGCTCCTGCAGCGACGCCGCGTACTCGTCTGCGTTCGGGTCGAGATCCGTCGCCTGCTCGAGACGCTCGAGCGCGCTCTCTTCTTGGCCCGCTCGCAAGAAATGCTCGGCGGCGCGCGCGTAATGTTGCGCCTCAGCCCGAGGCTCGCCCGCGAGCTGCCCGCGTTGGACTCCGGCCTCGCCTGCGCGATCGAAATGCTCTGCTGCGACGAAGCAGCGCTCCGCGGCCTCCCAGAGCTTGGCGCTCTTCGCGGCTTCGGCTGCGTCGGCGAACGCGGCGCCTGCGTTCGCATGATCACCGGACTGCTCG
>JANYHY010000519.1 GCA_025362165.1 Myxococcales bacterium
GCCTGGCGCGGCGAAGCTCGCTGACAGCGCGCGAAAAGACGTCATCCCGGTCTATGCACTAAAAGGCGACCCGGGCGCGGCGTACAACTTCTTCCACAACATCGCCGGCGACGCTGGAGGGTCCAACGACAAGACCTTCAGGATGATGGACGACCTTGGCGTCAACTACCTCGACACCGGTCACTATCCCGAAGCCATCACGCTCTACAAAGACTTGATGGTGCGCGACCGCGGCTCGGACAAGAGCTGCACGTATCAAGCGCACATCACCGAAGCCACGCTCGCGATGAAGTCCGGCAACAAAGACGCAATTCGCGCGGAGCTCGACGCGCAGGTCAAGGCGTTCAACGACTTCAAGGCCGGCCAGCACAAAGACGACGCGAAGTTCGAGTGCGCGAACAAGACCGCCGAGCTCGTCGCAGAGACCGGAATGGCTTGGCACTTGGAGGCCGTCGGCTCTCAAGGTCAGCGCGGCACTGGCGATCAAAAGACGATGTCGCTAGCTGCTTATCTCTACAAGAAGACAGTCGACACCTGGGGCGCAGAGGAGTTCGCGAAGTTCCAATTCCCGCGAATCGTCAAAGACGATTGGCCCAACATCTACAAGATCAAGTACGCAATGGCGGACTTGCTCTACTTCCAACAGCGTTGGAGCGAGTGCGGTCCTGCGTTCGACTCGGTCGTCGCCGAGAACCCCAACGCGCCAGAAGCCGCAGAGGCCGCGTACGCCTCCGTGCTCTGTTATCAAAACATCTACGAGGCCGCCCACCCGAAGGACTCCGCGAAGAAGGGCGCAGGACAACTGCCCGGCGCGAAGAAGGACGACAAGAAGAAGAAGGCGGAGGACGAAGAGGCAGCGCTCAAGCCCAAGGACTTCACCGACACGCAGAAGGGCATGATCTCGGCCTTCAATCGGTACATTTGCTACATCCACCCCGCGGCCACGGACGCCGCAGGACAGGATCAACGCACTGAGGTCGAATACGCCCGAGCGCGTACCTACTTCGAGGCGCAGCACTGGGAAGAGTCCGGCATGGCCTTCCGCGACATCGCGATGAACCACGCCGACAAGGACGTGGGCATCTATGCCGCGCAGCTCTACCTCGAGTCCGTCAACGTGCTCGGCTCACACGGCAGCAACCCGCGGCCGACGTGCTTCGACGACATGGCGGCTGACGTCCCCAAGTTCATCGAGCTCTATTGCACTGCAGACAAAGCGAAGAAGAACGAAGAGCAGTGCACTTCGCTCAACAAGATCCAAGTCGACATTCTGCGTTTGAAGGCGCAGAAGCTCGTCGAGATCGCGGACAAGCAGGGCGGCACGACTGCATTGCAGACTTATGAGTCTGCCGGCAATCAGTACCTGGACGTCTACAAGAAGTATTGCGAGACGCCGATCCGCAACGGTCAGCCCGCGCAAGCCGAGAAATGCGACGAGCTCGTCTACAACGCCGCCAAGGCGTTCCAGGCTGCGCGATTGGTCGCCAAATCGATCGCGGCTCGCATGATCCTCCTCAATCCGTCCAATCACATGGACAAGAGCCCGCTCGCAAAGAAGGCCGTGTACGAGATTGGCGGTAACTTCCAAGCCATCGCCGTCTACGATCAAGCTGCCGAGTGGTACGAGCGCTACGCGAAAGAGGACAAGAGCGCAGAGAAGGCGGACCAAGCCCTGAGCGACGCAGTCCTTCTTCGTCTAGGTCTCGGTGACGAGGTCAAGGCCATTGAAGACGCGACGTTGTTCCAGCGCAATTACGGTCAATCAAAGCCCACGCAAGCAGCCTCTGTCGCGTTCGCGATTGGCGCTCACTACGCGGAAAAAGAAGACTGGGACAAGACGCAAGCTTCGCTCAAGGGCTCAATGAGCCTCATTGATCGCGCAGGCGTCGACGTGCAAGTCCAAGCGCACGCCACGCTCGCCCGCGCCTACTCCAAGATGAAGGGCGACCAAGGCGCGAAGGCGGAGTACGCACGCGTCCGCGACATCTGGAAGGATCCAGGCGCCGCCGAGAAGAAGCTCAGTGACGCTTATCCGACAGAGGACAAAGAGTCGAAGATCAAGCGCCTCGCGAAGGCTCTCAACGCCGTAGGTGAGGCGATCTTCTACAATGCAGAAGAGCAGCGACACCTCGTCGTCGACCCGATCAACTTCCCCGTTTATCACGGTACTGGCCAGAAGGATGAAGTGCTCAAGCACGTCAACACCAAGGTCAAAGACTGGATGAAGAAGAAGGAAGAAGCGATCAGCAAGGTAGAGGCCGACTACAAGAAGATCGTCGACATGCAACCTGAGCCGCCGCCGCGCTGGGTCATCGCCGCGGGCTCTCGCGTCGGTTTGATGTGGGGCAAGTACGTGGACGACTTCCGCTCGGCGCCGTACCCGATAGAGTGGGACAAGAAGGGCTTCGTCCCGGGCACCGCCGATACGCTCTCCTACGCGGAGCTCCGCGCGAACTACTGGGCAGCGCTCGACGGCGCGAGCCAACCCATCAAGGACGCGAAGGCCAAGCCGGCGCTCGTGACCTGCCTCTCCTACTCGGTGAAGTATCAATACTTCGACGACTTCTCGCGTAGCTGCGAGGTCTGGCTCGCGAAGAACTACAAAGCCGAATACCACGTCGTCGACGAGCTGCACGGAGCGCCGACGCTCTCCAACAGCGGACTCGAGGACAAATCGCCCCCGCTGCTCGTGGGTGGTCAGTTCTGGCACCCCGCTCCTGTCGGCGAGCCGGACAAGAAGCCGGACGACAAAGCAGCAACCACTCCTGCAGGGAAGAAGTGAGGAGACCCGTGATGAAATCGAAGCTCTTTGTCGCGGCAATCGTCTCTGCTCTCGTCGCATGCGGTGGAGGTCCCAAGCCGGAGACGAGTGGCCTCAAGAAGCCCGTCACCGGTCCGACCACCTCCACGGGTGAGGCGATCGACGTCAACGCGCAGAAGCGCTTCGACGAAGCTGTCGAGGCGATGGTCGGGCACGACACGACGAACGACTGGAACGATGCGAGCTGCGGCGAGGTCGCCAAGAAGTTCGACGCCGCGGTGAGCTCGCAGCCGAGCGGCAAGTTCCCCGAGGCGACCTTCGACTCGGGCCTCGCGTATCAACGTTGCGGCAGCGACGATCAGGCGAAGGCGAAATTCCAGAAGGCGCTGACGGACGATCCCAAGTTCCACAACTCGCGCGTGCAGATGGCGCTCTATCAGTACAAGGCTGACGGCAACCTCGACACCGCGATCCAGTCGATGCAACAGGCCGTGTTGGACGCGCAGTTCCAGAACGTCCCGGCGCTCGTCAACTTGGCGATGTTCCAGATGCAGCGTGACGGCGCCGCTGGCGGAGATGGCTGCAAGGACGACATGGAGTGCGCGAAGAAGAACCTTCAACGCGCGCTCGCGATCGACGACAGCTACATGCCCGCGTTCAATCAGCTCGCGCTCTACTACTTCCAACAAGCGAAGAAGAAGGCGGGAACGGTCAAAGGCAAGGGCGGTCGATCCATCGTCACCAACGCGTCGATGGGTAAGCGCGCAGACGTGCAGCAGCTCGAGCTCGCGTTGCTCGTCGGCTCACAGGCGATCCGCAAGAACGCGAAGTACGCACCTATCCTCAACACGATGGGTCTGATCCAAAACGAGCTTGGTCAGGTCAACAGCGCGGTCAGCTCGTTCAAGACCGCAGCTGGGCTCGATCCGCGCTTCTTCGAGGCGCAGATGAACTACGCCGCCGTCAACCTCTCCTTC
>JANYHY010000632.1 GCA_025362165.1 Myxococcales bacterium
ATTTCGCCTTCTTCGCTGCCCGCTTCTTTGGCGAGGCGGCCGAGCGCGCGTCGAGCTCTTTGACGAGCTTCTTCGGTGCGATGAGTCGATAACTGTCTACGATGAAGCCGCCATATTGACCAACGTACTTGGCAATCGTGAACCCATTCGGTCGACGCTCGCCGGGGACAGGCCCCTTGGTGGGTGGGATGCGCTCGCTCTGTTGCGCTCTACCTCGAGAGTGCGCTTGACTGCGGGTCATGACCGACCCGATTCGAGTGGAGCAGCGCGGCGGGATCGCCGTGTGGACGATCGATCGCGAGGCCCGCATGAACAGCCTCTCGCGCGATCTGTTGTTGGCCTTCGGCAGACTCACGCGCGAGGCGCTCACGAACGATTCGATCCGCGCGATCGTCATCACGGGAGCTGGAGACAAGGCGTTCTGCGCGGGTGCCGATCTCAAAGAGCGACAAGGTATGAGCAATGACGACGTGCGCAGGCAAGTCGAGCTGTATCGATCGGAGCTTGGTCCGCTCGATCGCTCGCCGAAGCCCGTAATCGCCGCGATCAACGGGGTCGCATACGGTGGTGGGCTCGAGCTCGCGCTCATCTGCGATCTGCGCGTCGCGTCGTCGACTGCGAAGGTCGGGTTGCCTGAGACGACTCTTGGCATCATCCCTGGCGCGGGCGGGACGCAACGTCTGCCGCGAATCGTCGGCGAGGCGCGCGCCAAAGAGATGATCCTGCTGGGACGAAGGCTCGAGGCGCAAGAAGCGCTCGCCTGGGGTCTCCTCAATCGCGTCACCGCGGAGGGCAAGTCCGTGGTCGACGACGCGTGCGAGTGGATCGCTCCAATCGCGAAGGGCGCGCCGATCGCCCAAGGCGCAGCGCTCGAAGCGATCGACCGATCCTTCGACACGACACTGGAGCTCGGCCTCGAGCTAGAGAAGGTGAGCTATGACAAAACACTCGTGAGCGAGGACCGCCTCGAAGCGCTCGAAGCTTTCGCGCAGAAGCGCCCGCCGATTTTCCGAGGGCGCTGAGCCGAGGAGAGGATACGTTCCACTCATGTCGCGCATCTACGAAGACAACTCCAAGAGCATCGGTCGCACTCCGCTCGTCCACGTGGCGCGGTTGTCCAAGGGGCTCGGTGCGACGGTGGTCGCGAAGATCGAGGGCCGGAATCCTGCGTATTCTGTGAAGTGTAGGATCGGCGCGTCGATGGTGTGGGACGCTGAGGCGCGCGGCGTGCTCGGGCCTGGCAAGACGATCGTCGAAGCGACCAGCGGCAACACGGGCATCGCGCTAGCGTTCGCGGCGGCGTCGCGAGGGTACCCGTGCATCCTCACGATGCCAGAGACGATGTCGATGGAGCGACGCAAAGTCCTCGTGGCGTTGGGCGCGACGATAGTGCTCACTGCTGGACCGCAAGGCATGAAGGGCGCGCTCGCGAAGGCCGAAGAGATCGCGGCGAGCGAGCCCGGCAAGTATGTCGTGATGCATCAGTTCGACAACCCCGCGAACCCACGCATCCACGAAGAGACCACGGGGCCCGAGATCTGGGAGGACACGGGCGGCGCGATTGACGTGCTCGTCTCGGGAGTCGGCACTGGCGGCACGATCACGGGTGTGAGCCGCTATCTCAAGAACACCAAACACAAGAAGATCACGTCCATCGCGGTGGAGCCGACGCACTCACCGGTGATCACTCAAACGCTCGCTGGCAAAGAGCTGATGCCCGCGCCGCACAAGATCCAAGGCATTGGGGCGGGGTTCGTGCCGAAGAACCTTGACTTGTCAATTGTCGATAGAGTCGAGCTCGTGACCAATGACGAGTCGATCACGATGGCGCGCAGGCTGGCGAAGGAAGAGGGCATCCTGAGCGGCATCTCTTGTGGCGCCGCGATGGCGGTGGCGTTGCGCGTCGCTGCAGAGCCTGGGATGGCGGGTAAATTGATCGTCGCCGTGCTCCCAGACGCAGGCGAGCGCTACCTGTCCGGTGCGCTCTTCGAAGGGATGTTCGCCGAGGTGGAGCGCGCGACGGCGTCCTGATGGCGACGGATGAAGAGCTCACGGCGGCGCTCCTCGAGAGCTATCGCTCGGAATCGCGCGCGCAGCGCATCGGCAAGCGCTTCCTGCCTTCGCGCGACGAGATCGCCGAAGTGATCGGCCTGTTGCTGGAGATCTTCTATCCAGGTTATTTCGGTCGCCAAGATCTCACACAGGCGAACATCGAGGAGCACACGCGATCGCTGATCGCGTCTCTGCGTCTCCATCTTCAAAGGCAAGTCGAGGCGTGTCTCTGTCACGCCGCAGAGGAGGAGCACGTCTCTGCGGAGGCGGACTGTACTCCGCACGCGCACCGCGTGACCGAGATGCTGCTCTCCAAGCTCCCGGAGATCCGCGCGATGTTGGTCTCGGACGTCCAAGCCGCGTTCGACGGCGATCCGGCGGCGACTGGCCTGGACGAGGTGATCCTCTCCTACCCTGGCTTTCTCGCGGTCACGGTGTATCGCGTCGCGCACGAACTCTACACGATGGGCGTCCCCTTCATGCCGCGCATCATGACCGAGTGGGCCCACTCACGAACAGGAACTGACATTCACCCAGGTGCCACGATCGGAGCGAGCTTCTTCGTCGATCACGCGACTGGAGTGGTCATTGGAGAGACGACGAACATAGGAGAGCGCGTGAAGCTCTATCAAGGAGTCACGCTGGGCGCGCTGTCTCACCCGAAGGACGCTCACGGCCGCGTGATCCGCAATACGAAGCGCCACCCCACTGTGGAAGACGACGTGACCGTCTACGCAAACGCGACTGTGCTCGGCGGTAATACGATATTGGGCGAGGGCAGCATCGTAGGTGGATCGGTGTTCGTCACTCAAAGCGTTCCGGCGGGATCACGCGTGGCGATCAAACCACCAGAGCTCACCGTCCAACCCCCGAAGAAGTGAGTCGCCCCCGCTATTTCTGCGCCAAGAATCTCGACGACATCAAACCTACCAATCCATAAATGGACTCTTGTGGATTGACTCCCAAGCTCGTGGGAAACACCGAGCCATCCATCACCCATAGGTTCTTGATGGTGTGGTGGCGCAGATCTTCGCTGCGCACGACGCTCGACTTTGGGTCGTCGCCCATCGCGCAGCCCCCCATTTGATGTGCAGTGAACACGGGAACGCTGCCAATCTCCCAGCGCGCGGCGTCGATCGCGGCCTCTTGGAGTGTCGCCATCACGACTGGAGGATCGTGCAGCGTGGAGACGCTCTTGGCGCCGGACGCGAACTGCACTTCTGCTAGTCGCTTTTGCGCGAATCGAAACGTGTCCCATAGTTTGGGTGTAATCGGATAATCCAATAGCGGCGCGCCGCTTGGGCGAAGCGTGACGCGACCACCTGGGACGTCGTCATGGAATCCGTCGATCGTGATCGCGATGTGCAGAGCCTGCTTGGCAGCGCCATTCATGACGTCCTCGTGCGACTTGCCGAAGCCCGGCACCGCGCCCGCCGCGACCGACGGATACCAAGGCGCGGCCTCGAGGAAGAAGCCGACGTCGTCTTTGCGGTGAGCGAAGTGGTGGCTCGCCGCGCTCTGTGGCGCGCCGCGAAACGGATCGATCGCGAAATCATAGACACCTGCGCTGCCTACGACAGGGTGCAAGAACGTGCGGAGCCCTACGCGTCCGTTGTCGTTGAGATCGCTGCGCAGCAAGAGCGCCGGAGAGTTGAGCGCGCCGCCGCTCACGATGAACCGCTTGGCCGTGACCGTGACGGACTTGCCTGTTGGCTTCTTCCCCTCCGCGTCGAGGAGCGTGCCCTTCAATCGCTTGATCTCGCCTGCCTCGACCTCGAATCGATCGGCGCGCGCGCGAAAAAGCAGCTTGGCGCCAGCGTCGATCGCGTCCGGGATGAGCGTCACCAGCATGGAGCGCTTCGCGTTCACGGGACACCCGAGCCCGCACATGCCCGTCTGCATGCACGCGAACACATTGCGCTTGAGTGTGTCTACGTCCCAATTGAGCTTCTTGCAGCCGTCGTAGAGCGTCTTGTTGTTCTGATTGAGACTCGCGTATTCGACTTTTGCGATCGCGAGCCGTCGCTCGATTGCATCATAATGCGGAGTCAAGTCTGCATAGGCGAACCCGCCGACGTGGTGCTTTTCCTTCCAATGCGCGACGACGTCCTCTGGAGTGCGAAAGCTCGTCGTCCAATTGACGACAGTGGTGCCGCCGACGGCGCGGCCCTGCAAGATGGTGATGCCTGCGTCTGCGGTCGCGCGCGTCATCCCCTCTTGGTAGAGCTTGGCGACGACGTCCCTCTCGCGCATCGTGAAGTCTTGGCTCGTGTAGTAGCCGCCCTCTTCGAGGATGAGGACCTCGACGCCAGCCGCAGCGAGCTTCGCCGCCGTGACCGCGCCGCCCGCTCCGCTGCCGATGATGCACACGTCTACTTTGAGCTCGAGATCGGCCGCCTGCGCCGATCCGTCCGTCACGTTGGGGCTGCTGCGAATGAGCGCGAGCGTCGTCATCCGGGGCTGGGCTTCTGTTCGGCGACCCACTCGGGAGTGCCCATCTTGGAGTCTGGATACGCCATGACGTTCAGCCCCGATGGAGGCGCGTATCCGATCGGCGCCCAGCTCGCCTCGCTCCCGTACCAGGTCGCGAGGCACAGCTTGCGCAGCGCGTGATAGCCCGTGCGTCGCACGATGAGCCGGCTGTTGCGCCACGCCTCGAGCACTCTGTCTTGCGCGTCCGGATCGAGCCGAGTGAAGGGCGTGACGCGCGCGTCGAACAAGAACGCAGGGAGCGCATTCTCGAACAGGCCGAGCAGGTTGTTGATGTCTGCGCGCGTCTCGACGACTGCGGTCGACAGCACCTTGTCCACGCCTTGCGCGATGGCGATCGGGTCCGCGCCCTTGGCGGTGACGACGCGCGCCGCGACCGCCACGAGCACGTTGAACGCCGAGGCATTGAGCGCCAGCAGCGGCTCGGTCGGCGCGCCGTTGGACTTGGACGGCAAGAGGGCGAGCGTTCCTCCTCCACCGAGCAGCAATACCGCTCCGCCCAAGAGGCCGCGCTTGAGGAGCGTTCTTCGATTCACGGACGTAGCTTACCTCAGCGCGCACGTTGGTGTACGTTGGTCGAGCCCATGAGTGAGCCGTTCGAAGAATTGGTCCACACGATCAACCAAGCTTGGATCGAGCGCGATTTTGCGAAGCTCGGCAAGCACCTCGTCCCTGACTGCGTGCTGGTATCCCCTGATTTCAAGGGCCGCATCATCGGTCGCGCCGCCGTCGTCAAGACATACGAAGAGTTCATGTCTCACTCGCAGATCAACGAGTTCAAGGAGAGCGAGCTCGCGGCGGACGTGTTCGGCGAGATGGTGATGGTGACCTATCGCTTCGACATGACCTGGACCTCGGGCGGCGCGCGGAGCACCGTGGTGGGCCACGAGATGCTCGCCTTCGTGCGGAGCGACGCGCAGTGGAAGGTCGCCTGGCGTACCCAAGTCCCGCGGGGCTGATAAACTCCGCTGCATGACTTCGACCGGTGTCCTCGCTGCTGCCGCCGTGACGGCGCTCGCGATCGTCGCGTGCTCGTCGCACCAGAACCTCGACACGTGCGTGCCTGGGCCGAACGCGCCGAACGATCCGATCGATCCCAACTTCACCGACGAGAACTGCGACGGCACCGACGGCGTCGCCGACAAATGCGTCTTCGTCGCGAGCGATGGCACGGACACGGCCGCCGCGGGCACGCGCGACGCGCCTGTGAAGACGATCGCCTATGCGATCAAGGTGGCCAAGGATCGCAAGTTCGACGTGTGCGTGTCTGGCGAGTCTTACTTCGGTCAAGTCGACCTCGTTGGAGGCGTGAGCGTGTACGGCGGATTCGACGAGCACGACAAGCAGTTCAGCTTTCACAGATCGCCAAACGCGATCAGCAAGCTCAGCGCACTGGGGACCGTGGTGCTCGCGACTGCGCTCGACGCGGACACGTACTTCGAAGGGTTCGTCGTGGACGCGCAACCCCAGAGCGCGAGCGCGAGCGTGTACGGAGTGCGGCTGATCGGCGGCACCGGGACGTTATATGTAAGATACAACGACATCACCGCGGCAGCGGGTGGTGATGGAGTCGCGGGCAAGGACGGCACGCTCGGCGCGACTGGAGTGAACGGCACGGACGGCGACGGCGGATGCAACGGCTGCAAGCAGTCGATCGCTCCGAACCCACCAGGCGGCGCGCACGGCGGAGCTGCGCCGATGTCTACTTGCGGCGGCGCGTCGGGCGGAGTCGGCGGACAGGGCGGCTACGATCAAAGCCCTGGCGCGATGGGTGGCTCGGGCACAGGAGCGAACTCGTCGGGAGGCGCGCCCGGCACCGGCAACAGCACGTGCGGGATCTCTGGCGGCGGTGACGGCAAAGACGGACAGACACCGACCGATCCCGGCGTCGCGGGCGATGATGGTCAACCGTCGAAGAACACGATCGCTGCAGACGCAACGTTCGTCGCCGCGAACGGACCCGACGGCAAGGCAGGCGCGTCCGGCAACTCTGGCGGCGGCGGCGGTGGCGGTGGAGGCGGGACGAACGGCGGACTGTGCAATGGCGATCGTGGTTCTGGCGGCGGCTCCGGCGGCACGGGCGGATGCGGCGGTACCGCTGGAACGGGCGGCACCGGAGGAGGCGCGAGCGTCGGCGTGATCGCGTTCGCTGGCAAGATGGTCGTCGGCGAAAACAAAATCCACGCGAGCAAAGGCGGCGCTGGCGGCAAAGGCGGAGTCGGCGGCGCAGGTGGCAACGGCGGCTCGGGCGGCTTGGGCAAAGGGCGAAACGACGACGGCGGAGCAAGCGGCAAAGGCGGCAACGGCTCACTAGGCGGCGCAGGCGGAAACGGCGCAGGCGGCGGCGGCGGACCCAGCACGTGCATCGCAGTCAACACCGGAGCCGTCGTAGACGAGTCACCCGCCAATCAATGCACCACCTCGGGCGGCGGCAAAGGCGGCGCAGGCGGCGGCGCGACCAACAACGGCCTCGAAGGTCCGAACGTCACGACCCTGAAGCTCTAGTTAGCAATGTGTCAAAAGGTTCGGCTTCGCGGTCGGTCTCGCATCGTGGTCGTGTGACGTGCGTGCCATGACGCGCTAGTCGTCTGGGTGGCCGTAGGCGAACTCGAATGTGGCGCGATCGCCGAGGAAGCTTGCGAGTTGCTCGAGCCACTGGATGGCAGCGAAGATGCGCTCTTCGGGATCGGGATCAGAGCGGTCGTTGAAGTTTTGATAAACGAAGTGCATGATTGCGCGCTTGATGATGACACTGGAGGCCCACTTAATGAGAGCGGCCCCGGCGTCTGTGAGGCGAATGATCCAAGCGCGTGGGTGGCGAGGACTGCGCTCGCGTCGGATCCAGCCGAGCTCTCTGAGACTGCGGAGCATGCGTGAGATCGTGGGGCCGGTGACGCCAAGCATCTTGACGATGTCGGATTGTTCAGCGGAGCCATTCTGCACGATGGTGTGAAGCAGATCAAAACGCGCAGGAGTGAGCTTTGGGTGGTGAGGCTGACTAAGCCCACGATGGAAGCGCAGCGCAGCGTGAAAGCAGCG
>JANYHY010000687.1 GCA_025362165.1 Myxococcales bacterium
CCTGAGCGCGAGCGTGCAGCCTACAAGGTTTGCTCGTGGCTCGTCCTGGGAATTGTCCACGCGACCCGCAGGGTCGGCTTGGAGTTCGTGAGCGCGAGGCTAGCGATAACCGGCGGCTTGCAGCTCGAACATCATGGCGTATCTGCCCTGCGAAGCGACGAGCTCGTCGTGCGATCCCTCTTCGACGACGCGCCCTTTTTCCAAGACGAAAATGCGCTCGGAGAGCCTCACCGTGGGGAAGCGGTGCGAGATGACGATCGTCGTGCGTCCCTTGGTGAGCTCGCGGAAGCGCTCGAACACTGCGTGCTCGGCCTTGGCGTCGAGCGCGGCGGTGGGTTCGTCGAGGATGAGAATGTCCGCCTCTTCACGCATGAACGCGCGGGAGAGCGCGACCTTCTGCCACTGACCTCCCGAGAGCTCCACTCCGTCCTTGAACCAGCGACCGAGCTGCGTCTCTTTGCCCTTCGCGAGCTCTTGCACCACGGGCTCTGCGCCTCCGCGACCGATCGCGCGATCGACGCGTGGATCGTCGCTTTGATGCTCGACGCTGCCGAGCGAGACGTTCTCGCCGAGCGTGAGTTGGTACTGCGCGAAGTCTTGGAAGACCACGCCGAGCCGCGCTCGCAGCGCGCGTTCATCCCAAATCGCCAGATCCTTGCCGTCGACGAAGATGTGCCCCGATGTCGGTTGGTACAAGCGCGCGAGCAGCTTCACGAGCGTGCTCTTGCCGGCTCCGTTCTCTCCGACGAGGGCGACGCTCTGTCCTTCGGGGATGAAGAACGTCACGTCATCGAGCGCGGGCTCCGTCTTGCCGTCATAGACGAATCGCACGTGATCGAACCGCACACCGCGCTCTGTTGGGCTGCCTTCGGCTGGGGCGACCGTGGGTTTCGGATCGTCTTCGCTCGAGAGGAACGCGAAGAGGTTGCTCATGTACAAGTTGTGCTCGTACAAACCCGAGAGGCCCGCGAGCACTGACTGAAACGCGCTTTGACCTTGTCGCAGCGCAAGCACGTAGAGCGTGAGATTGCCGAGAGTGATCGCGCCCTTCGCCGCCGCCAACGCGAGAGACGCGTATGCGCCGTAAAACACGCCCGTTGCGAGCAGACTGAGCGCGTGCGAGACGCCCGAGCGCTTGGTCGCGAGCGCGCGATCGTCGCGGTAGAAAGACTCGGCGAGCTTCTTGTACCTCGCGAGCAAAAGCGGCCCGAGGTCTAGGATGCGCACCTCCTTGGCGTGTTCGTCGTTGGCCAGCACGTGCTCGAGGTACGCGAGCTTGCGTGTGTCCGGGGAGCGCCAGTTGCGAAAGCGGAAGGCTTGCTTGCTGTAGCGCATCTCCGCGATGGTCGCGGGGAGCGTAGCGAGAGCGAGCGCGAGCATCCATGCCGGGCTCTGGCGCAGCACGAGCACCGCGTAACCTCCGAGAGTGAGCGCGTTCTGCACGATCGCGAACGCCTCCGTGACGAGCGAAACAGGCCTGGAAGAGGCTTCGCGACGCGCGCGCGTGAGCGAGTCGTAGAACTCCGAGTCCTCGAAGTGCGCGAGCGACAGATCGGTCGCCTTCTCGAGGATGGCGACATTGACGTCCACGCCCATGCGCGCTCCGAGCACCATGCGCACGAAGCTCAGCCCACGCGTGCAGGTCGCTTGGAGCACGACCGCGCCGAGCTCGAAGCACACCCAAGTGAACGCTGCGTCCGAGTCCTTCGCGACGACGGCGTCGACGATGTGCTTTCCACCCCAAGCCACAGCGAGCGGCACCACGGCTGCCAAGAGCGTGAGCGCGGCGAGCGCGATCGTCAACGGTCGTGACGAACGCCAAACGAGCGCCACCGTGCTGCCGAGCAACGACAGCATCTCTCTCACCGAGCTCAACCAGCGACGCAGCACGCAGCACCTGCACAGTGTTCGATGGCTGCCGTGCCGTTCAGGAGTCGACCTTCAGGATCGCCAAGAACGCCTCCTGGGGGATCTCGACCGAGCCGACCTGTTTCATCCGCTTTTTGCCGGCTTTTTGCTTCTCGAGGAGCTTGCGCTTGCGGCTGATGTCGCCGCCGTAGCACTTGGCCGTGACGTCCTTGCGGAGCGCGCGAACCGTCTCGCGCGAGATGATCTTGCCGCCGATCGCCGCTTGGATCGCGACCTCGTACTGCTGCTGCGGGACGAACTCCTTGAGCTTCTCCGCGAGCGAGCGACCGCGGGCGTGCGCGCGATCTTTGTGGACGATGATGGAGAGCGCGTCGAGCGGTTCACCGTTGACGAGCATGTCGACCTTCACCAGGTTGCCAGTCTTGTAGCCCGTGATCTCGTAGTCCATCGACGCGTAACCGCGAGAGACGCTCTTGAGCTTGTCGTGGAAGTCGAAGAGCACCTCTCCGAAGGGGAGCTCGTACGTGACGATGACGCGCTCTTTGCTCGCGTACTTCATGTCGATCTGCGTGCCGCGTTTGTCTTGGCAGAGGGCGAGCACGGCGCCGACGTACTCGGCCGGCACGTGGATGGCCATCTTCACGAAGGGCTCCTCGATGCGGTCCACATACTGCGGAGGAGGCAATTTTGCCGGGTTATCGACGATCACCATGTCGCCGTCGTTCTTGAACACGTGATAGACGACCGAGGGCGCGGTTTGGATGAGGTCCAAGTTGAACTCGCGCTCGAGTCGCTCTTGGATGATCTCCATGTGGAGCAGTCCGAGGAAGCCGCAGCGGAACCCGAAGCCGAGCGCCTCGGAGCTGTCGGGCTCGAAGTTGAACGCCGAGTCGTTCATGTGCAGCTTCTCGAGCGCGTCCCGTAGGTTCGGGTAGTCCGAGCTGTCCGTCGGGAAGATCCCCGCGTACACCATCGGCTTGACCTCTTTGAAGCCGGGCAGCGCCTCGGTGGCTTGCTTGGAGAGGAGCGCGTGCGTGACCGTGTCCCCGACGTTCGTGTCGTGGACGGACTTGATGTTCGCCGCGAGGAACCCGACCTCGCCGGGTCCGATCTCGTCGAGCGCCACGGGAAACGGCTGAAAGCTGCCGAGCTCGAGCACCTCGTACTCTTGCTTGCTCGCCATGAAGCGGATCTTGTCGCCGCGTTTGATCGAGCCGTCGATGACGCGCACCATCACCATCGCGCCGCGGTAGCTGTCGTACCAAGTGTCGAAGATGAGCGCCCGGAGAGGACCCTGCTCTTTGCCCTTGGGCGCGGGGACCTTCGCGACGATTTGCTCGAGGATGTCCGGGACTCCGACGCCGGTCTTTCCGCTGCAAGAGATGGCGTCCGCGCAGTCGAGCCCGATGACCTGCTCAATCTCCTCGCGCGTCTTTTCGACGTCGCTAGAGGGGAGGTCCACCTTGTTCAGCACCGGCAAGATCTCGAGACCTTGGTCGAGCGCGAGGTACACGTTCGCGAGCGTCTGCGCCTCGACGCCCTGCGTCGAATCGACCACCAAGATCGCGCCCTCACACGCCGAGAGCGAGCGGGACACCTCGTAGTTGAAGTCCACGTGCCCTGGCGTGTCGATCAGGTTCAGCTGGTAGAGCTGCCCGTCCTTCGCGACGTATTTCAGGCGTACGTTCTGCGCTTTGATCGTGATGCCGCGCTCGCGCTCGATGTCCATCTTGTCGAGGAACTGCTCGCGCGCCTCTCGCTCCGAGACAGCGTTCGTGATCTCGAGGATGCGGTCCGCCAGCGTCGATTTGCCGTGATCGATGTGCGCGATGATGGAGAAATTGCGGATCAGAGACTGCGACGTGGGCATGGGACGTGTTCCGGGCGGGCTCTTAGCACACCGCGCCCGCGCGTGAGTTTGGCTTACTTCTTCTGGGCTTCTGCGGCCAGCGACGGAGCGCTGCGATCGCTGCGAACGCGAGGCGCTTCCTTCACGTCGTCGTCGGCGTCGCGAGACTCCTTGCTCCGCTTGTTGGAGCCTGGCTCGTCCACGAGTGGGAGCTGACCTGGCAACAAATGCTGATAGTGCCGCAAGACGAGGTCGATGCCTTCGCGGATGTAAACGGCGACGGGCACCTTGGTACGCTCGTGCAAGAGCTTGAGGCGATCGCTCTGCTCCACAGTCACGTAGATGGTCGTCGAGATTTTCTTACGAGACATCGCCGCGTTCCTTCAGCACAAAGTGCCACGCTCGAACCACAGAACGAACATACAATACGTGAACATACGTCATGTTTCAAGGCGGGGATGACAAAGAAAATTACATCGTGAAATCGGATGTTTATGATGTTATTTGTGAGGTCGAAGATCGGCCTGTGACGCGTGGGTCAAATTCACCTCAGCCTGTTGGTTGACTTCTCGCCAAGCGGTTCGTACCTGTCCTCAGGACAACAATGGAACGACTTGCTCGCACATCGCCGCCATGCCGGGCTTGCCCGGTTGGCGCGCCCGCGGCTATCTTGCGACCGCGACTGACGCCTGCGGCTGAGGACGAAAGAACGAGAGTATGATGACCCTTCGCTCGTGTTTGCATAACAAGGCAGCTTGGCTGCTCGTGGGAGTGCTCGGCGCTTGGGCGTGCAGCAGCACCGAGCCTACGGGCAAGCCGGCCGCGTCCACCGATCCCAAGGCGGTGGCTGGTATCGACGAGAAGATCACCCACGAGAAGTGCGACGCGAGCATGGGAAAGGTCGAGACGGTCGACGCCAACAACGACACGAAGGCAGACATCACGCTCGTGTTGGACAAGGGCGGGCGCAACGTATGTCGCGTCACGGACCTCAACCATGACGGCAAGCCAGAGATGGTCGAGTACTGGGACGACGCCGGAAATATGCGCCGACGCGAGCTCTCCTTCGAGAACACTGATGCGGTCACCGCGGTGGAGCTCTACAAAGGCGGCAAGCTCAGCGAACGCATGCTCGACACCACGGGGCAGCGCCGCATCGACACTTGGGACTACTACGATGACACGGGTCGGCGGACCAAGCGGGAGCGGGACACCTCCAACACCGGGCACGTCGACCAGTGGTGGACATTCAACGCAGACGGCACGGTCACGATCGCTCTCGACAAGAGCGGCGACGGTCAGCCCGATCCCGAAAACACCATCACGGTCACAGCTGGCGGGTCGGCCGTGACAGCGGATGCAGGCGCGGCACCAGCGCCGAGCGCGAGCGTATCGAGCTCGGACGCAGGCAACGTCGCGCCCCCTGCGGCGCCTCCGGTCATTTATCCGGATGGACAAGAGGTCCTAGGAGACGCAGGTACTGCTACCAAGAAGAAGAGGAAGGGCACCAAATGAAACGCGCACTCTTGCCTCTCTTCGGCGTCGCGGCGCTTGGGATCTTCTTTGCTTGCGGCGGCAGCACGCAACCGCCCCCTGTCGCAGCGAAGGCGGCACCCGGTGGAACCAAGGATCAGGCCGCTTGGCCCGCGGACGACAAGTCGCTCTGCGATTGGCGCAACAAGCCGGAGCTCGAGGTCAGTGAGACCGCGGGGCCTGGTGCGGTGCGTCCGAACATCCGCCGCGTGTTCAAGATCGTGGGCGAGGGCGACGATCGCCACAAGACGCTCATCTGCCGAGAAATCGACACGAACCTCGACGGCATCAAGGACGTGGTACGCACCTTCAACACCAAAGGCGAGGCCGTCAAAGAAGAGGCCGATACGAACTACGACGGCAAGCTCGACGTGTGGCTCCAGTTCGCGAACGGTCGTGTGATCGAAGAGGACACGGACACGCTCGGCGACGGCAAGCCGCACCTGTGGAAGGTGTACACGAACGGTCAGCTCTCACGCATCAAGCGTGACACGAAGGGCACCGGCAAGGCAGACATCTGGGAGATCTACACGAAGGGGCGACTCGAGCGCATGGGCGTCGATCAAAGCGGCGACGGCCGCGTCGATCTCTGGGAGCGCGACACCGTCTACCAGAAGCAACTCGAGGCCGAAGAAGAGCGAGTGCGCGCGGCGATGAATGCAGAC
>JANYHY010000710.1 GCA_025362165.1 Myxococcales bacterium
GGCGATGCTCGACGTGCTCAAACAAGACTACGTGCGGACCGCGCGCGGCAAGGGCATGACGACCGCGCGAGTGCTCATCGTTCACGCGCTCCGCAACGCGATGATGCCGACGCTCTCGCTCGCAGGTCTGCAGCTGCCGACGCTCTTCGGGAGCGCGATCGTCGTGGAGGAGGTCTTCCGCCTCCCCGGCCTCGGCTACGAGACGATGCGCGCGGTCGAGACGGACGATGGCGCGTGGCTGATCGCGGTCGTCCTTTTGTTCGCGCTCGCCACCACCGCCGGCATCCTCGCCACCGACGTGGCCTACGGCTTACTGGACCCTCGCTTGCGTGAGCGGCTCGTCAAGACGGAGGTCGCATGACCAGGCGTCCTGCTGGCTCTCTTCGTCGCGCGTTCTCGAGGCTGGCCGGCGCGCGGCTCACTGTCGCGTGTGCTGCGCTGCTCGGCTGCATGGCGCTCGTCGCCGTGTTCGCGGATCTGCTCGCGAGCGATCTCCCGATCGTGTGCAAAATACATGGAAGTGTATACGTCATGCCGTGCGTGACGTCGCCGCCGGAGCTTGTGAGCCTCTCACGCGACGCGCGGATGGGTCGACAAGTCGGAGACTGGGCGCTCAACCCACTCGTCGGCTTCGGCCCCTACGCCACCGATCCCAACACCCCGCCGCTGTCGCCGCCTTCACTCGTGTCTGCGCACCCAATTGGGACTGACGCGCGCGGTCGTGATCTGTTCGCGAGGTTGGTGCATGGCACGCGCACGGCGCTCGGGCTCGCCTTGTTGGCTGTGGTGCTGTACATCGCGGTCGGCGGTGTGCTCGGAGCGCTCTCCGGCTTCTTCGGCGGCGCGCTCGACTTCGTCGTCGAGCGACTGACAGAGGCGCTGAGCTCCTTTCCGGTGCTCTTGCTCGTGCTCGTGGTGCAGGCGCTGTTGACGCACCCAACCGCCATCTCGCTCTTGCTCGCGATCGCCGCCGTCCGGTGGACCGAGGTCGCGCGTCTCGTCCGCGCGGACGTGCTCGTCGCCTCGCAGCAAGACTTCGTGATGGCCGCTCGTGCGATCGGAGCGAGCCCAGCACGTGTATTATACAAGCACGTCCTGCCGCAGGCCGTGGGCCCAGTGATCGTCGCGGGAGCCCTTGGAATTGGGCAGATGGTGCTCGTCGAGTCGTCGCTCGACTTCCTTCGCTCGGGTCTGCCAGAGCCCGTGCCGTCATGGGGAGAGTCGCTCGCCGAGTCTCGTTACTATTTGTCGGCGTGGTGGCTGCTCGTGTTTCCAGCGCTCTTGGTCCTCGCGACAGTGGTGAGCTCCAACGTGGTCGGCGAAGCGCTGCGCGACGCGCTCGATCCGAGGTTCAGCCCGACGTTCGCCGGCCAAGCTCCGCTCACCCGACCGACTCGCAGCAGCAGAGCCTGACCGTCATTTCACCGAGCTGCAGATCTTCCACAGCGTCTCGGCGCGCTTCAGATCGTCTTGGTTCGCGCCGAGGAAGAACCCGTCGCAGTTGACCGTGGTCTTGCCGATCTTGCGCGTGAGGTGGACGTGCGGACCGTCCTTCTCGTAGAGGAAACCGTAGCCATCGGGCAGCTCGCGTTTGTCCAAGCCCGTGGCACCTTGCGGCGGAACGGTGACGAGCTCCTGCAGGTTGCTCGCGTCCGCGTACACGCTGACGAAGGGTCCGCCTGGCACCTTGGACTCGAAGCGCGCGGAGGCCTCGCCTTCAGCGTTGGTGCGCTCGAGCCCGTTGGGGATCGAGGCGGTGAGCTTTACTCCGCCGCCGAGATCGATGTTCGTCGGCTTCAGCTCGCGCTCCGTCCAACCCTTCTCGTGACAAGCGAGGAGCGCAACCAAGAGCAGCGCATGTCTCATCGCACGCTCCGTGGCGGTCTCAGAGAGGGCGGCAATGCGTCGTCGCGTTGGCTCCGCGGCGGTATCGACGGAGGTGGAGCGACCTTCTCGCTCACCTTGCTCGCCTCGGCGACGATTTTGGTCGCAGCTGCCGCGCGGGCTGATTTCTGCGAGAGCGTCGCGTTGTCGACGACCGCATGACCTTCGAGCAAATCGAGGTACTCGAGATCGAGCTTTCCGCCGCTTGGCAAGATGAACACTCCGAACAGGTGCGCTTGGCGTCTCACCTCCGCGACGAGCGGTCGCGGCACGTGCAACGCCGCGTGCGTGATCAAATGCACGACCGGATCTCGCTGCTCACGTGTGCGCAAGAGCGCGAGCTCCGTGGCGAGCTGCGCGAACACACGCGCGGGATTGCGCCCACGCTCGCCCTTGAACGAGAGGATGTGCGCCGCGGGGAGCTGCCCAGGTCTCGCTCGCTGCACGTCGTACAATCGCGAGTCGAAGAAGCGCATCCATACGTCCTCGCCCGAGAGCTGGAGCTTCTTGCCCAGCGCGATCGCGAGGCCTCGAGCGAACACTTGTCGCTCGCCGCGCATCGACGCGGAGGCGTCGATCACGAGGTAGTGAAGTCTCCGCGCTTCATCGGGCGCCTGTTCGCGTGTATAATACAATAACTCGTTTTCGATCATGCGACGCGCGAACTCGTCGGGGTCCCATGCGAGCTCGGTGAGCACCAGCGAGTCGAGCGAGCCCTTGCTGCCGATGCCCGCGTAGCCGTGCACCGCGTGCGTGCCAGTCGCCTGGTTGCGGTGAGTCTCGAGGATGTTCGGCAACAGCTCGAGCGAGAAGTTGACGATGTCGTTTGCCGCCGGGCTCGAGACCGCCGCGAGCAGGTCGACGTGCTGCAGCGCCCCAGCTGCGCTGGACTCGGGGCCGAGCATCCCGAGCAAGCGAAGCGTATCGAGGTCGAGCGCGTCCGCGAGCGTGAGCACGTGCAAGCGCGCTCGCGTCATCGCGTCGAGCGCCGCGCTCTCGAACCCGCGCGGTCCGCTCGCGAAGAGCTGCTCGAGCTGGCCGTCGAGGTCTCGCACCATCTCGGGATCGAGCGGCAGCGTCGCCGGATAAGGAGCGCGCCCGATGCGCTGCGCGATCGATCCGATGACGCGCGCGAGCACCACCACGATGAGATCATCGGACAATCGCATCGACCGCGCGCGGGCTGAAGCCTCGCTCTGCGCGATCTCTCCCACCATCTCGCGGTAGACAGAGTGCATCTCCTTCAAGCGAGGAAGCGTCGCGAGCACTGCGTCCGTTGCAGGCCGAGGCCCGAGATCCAGCTGCTCTTTGGGCGCGGCGTACAGCAGCCCCACGTCGTGCACCATGAAGAGCGGGACGTGCAAGCCAAGCCGCGCCAGATCTCGGTACCAGCGCAACGTGCGCACCACCATCATCGGGGAGGCCGCGCGCACGGCCGATAGCGCGAGCCCGCCGAGAGGCCCCGTGACGGCGATGTCCTTGATGAGCGCCTGCGAGACCGGCATCCTCGCGAGAGACTACCGCGCGAGCGCCTCCAGCAACAACGTCACCATTCGATAGGTGAGGCCCCACAGCACGTGCTCTCCGAGGCGCAGGCACGGCAGCTCGAGATCCTTGCCCTCGTGACGATACGTCATGGTGCCCGCGCCCTCGAAGCGCGCGAGCTGACCGATCGGCACCCATAGCGTCGTGGCGACTTCTTCGTTCGGCCGTAGCGCGACGTCGTCGGAGTCCAACGCGAAGATGATCGGAGTGATCACGAGCCCAGTGCTTCGCCCCTTCGCGATCGCAGGGAGATCCTCGAGTCGGCCGATCGTGGTGGCGCGCGCGGAGAGATCGAGCCCCACCTCTTCGCGCGTCTCTCGCACCGCGGTGTCGAGCATCGTCGCGTCGCCCGGCTCGTGGCGCCCGCCGGGGAAGGCGACATGACCGGACCACGGATCACCCACGCGCTCGGCCCTCTTGATGAAGAGCAGCTCCGCGTCCTCGCTTTGATTGCGCGGCGCCATGATGAGCGCGACCGCCGCGCGCTCGCCGACCAAATCATCCGCGCGACTCATCGGCGCGCTCTGCGCGAGACGGGCTCTGATGCTGGCGAGATCGAAGCGCTCCACGCGGCCGTTGTTAGGGGAGGGATGGGCTTTCTACAAGCGCCGGCTTAAGGTGGCGGTCGTGACGCTGCGCAGCCTGCTCCGATTGATCGCGATCTACGCGCTGTCTGTGGCGCTCGGATCGCTCGTCATCCAACGAGTCGTTTCGCTCCACGACGAGCGAGGTGTCTTCGTCGTCACGGTCTACAAGGACGGGACCCGCGTCGCGCGCAAGATCGTGGCGAGCGAGGACCCCGCGCTCATCGCTGATGTCGCGCCCAACGGCACGGTGGTCTACGAGAGAGTCACGGGCGCTTCTCCGATCCTCACATTCGCCCCAGCTCTCTTCGCGGCCTCGCTCGTCAGCGGTCATGACGGCGTGCGCGTCACCCTCGACGACAAGATCGCCTATGTCACGCCAGACGATCTCGTCGCGCGCCAGGGCTACGATCACGGCCTTGGGGTCGAGTCGTTGAACATGGCGTTCGGCGCAGACGTGCCTCTGATCATCGCGCTCGCGTCTCGAGATCTCGGAGCGCGTCCGAGCGAGGTCTCCGAGCGCGCGCATTTCGAGCGCATCCGAACCGAGCGTCGCGTCGTGGGCGCCACACCGCGCGTCACGATCACGCCGGAAGCGCTCACGCACGACGACGTGAAGACCAGCATCCTCGACGGCGCAGGCTATCTCGCGCGAGGCGTGTCGTCGGACGGTCACTTTCGGTACCTCGTGGACGCGTCCTCGAACAAGACCATCGCTGGCTACGACTGGCCGAGGCACGCGGGCGCGACTTACTTCCTGGTGCAGGCCGCGAGCCTCCAGCCCGCTGTGAGAAGTGCCGCGCTGCGTGCGCTGAACCTGCTGCGCACGTCGCTCGTGAACTGCGGACCCAACCAGTGCATCGGCGAAGGAGACATGTTCGAGATCGGCTCTGCTTCGCTCGGCGCGATCGCGTTCGCCGAGGCCGTGCGCACCGGGCTCGATCCCACCGCGTTGCCGATCGTGTCGTCCCTCGCGAAGACCATCGTGTCTCTGCAGCGCGCGGACGGCGAGTTCAAGCACGTCATCGGCGCGGACGGCGTCGCGCAGGACATCCAGTACCTCTACTTCTCGGGCGAGGCGACGCTGGCGCTCGCACGCGCTCACACGGTCACGCACGACGATGACTTCTTGCGCGGCGCACAGAGAGGGCTCGCGAACCTCGTCGGCCCAGCGTGGAGCTTCTTCGGGGATCGCTACTACTTCGGAGAGGAACACTGGACATGTCAAGCGATGGGCGATCTCTGGGATCGCGCGCCCAACCTCGACGCGCTCGACTTCTGCGAGCGCTGGCAAGCGTACGGTCGCGTGCTGCAGATGAAGAGCGGCGACGGCGTATGGGACGCGGACGGCGGCATCGGCGTCGGACCCGTGGTCACTCCGCGCTTCACTCCCGTGGCGAGTCGATGCGAGGCTGGGGTCGCGACGCTCGACGTGCTCCAGAAAGTGCGCGCGGATCGCTCACGCACCGACCCGCTGCGAAGCCAGCTCCGCCGCTCGATCGCGCTCATGGTGCGCGGACAGCTCCGCGGACAGCAGGATCACTTGCTCACATCACCTCGCGACATCTACGGCGCGATGCCAGGTAGCGAGGTCGATTGGCAGCTGCGCATCGACTACGCCCAGCACGCAGGCAGTGCGATGTTCCGCTGGCTCGAGGTCGACGTCGCGCAGCCGCGTTGACGCAACGTGTCCATGGACACACATGGACCTACTCATCGAAGACGGCATCGAAAAGACCCTTGTACTCCGCAATCGAGGCGCTACGGTTGAGTCATACACGTAATTTCGGCGTCGCGATTTTGCGCCGCCAGCGCCTTGAGGTCGATGTTCGAAGCCGAGACAACAGCCGACGCAGAAATGCCTCGGTGCAAGCGATGCGGGTTCGCTCCGAGCGAGAGAGCGATGAGCGCGCGGTCTGTCTGGCTAGTCGGTGTCAGGGTCTTTCCAGGAGTGGGCTGCGCAAGCAGCTCGCACAACATGGTCGCGCGCGTCAGCTTCAATGGGGCTCGCGCGTCCAGCTCTGTCCTCGGCGCGGAAGCTCGCGACCGAGGTGAGCGGAGAGCTGTCGTGCGAACGGGTTTCGCACGGCCTTTCTTCGTTGGTCTTTCATACGAGACGCGATTTGGCGCGGGGCACATGCCCAATACGCGCCCTTCGCCAAAACCCGCGACGCTCCCTCTTGCAGTGCGGAGGGCCGCGGGACGTCCGAAGGGTGTGTGCCCTTTGGCAAATGAGGTAATGCCCAAAATGCAACGGATCGCCAATCTCTCCTCTCTGTCGATGGACGAAACGCAGGGGTACTTGAAAGCCGCGGACGGTGACGAGCTCACCGCCGCTTACGCTCTCGCATGTGATCGAAACTCTCTCGCTGGCTCTGACGAGCCCCCGGACGACACGGAAGTCCACCACGCGCTCTACTTGATGCGGCGCGCGCGCGGACTCGAAGCTCCGAGCTACGACTCCGTACGGTTGATGATCAAGGGTCGCGCCGCCTAAACTAGCCAGTACTCGAGCTAGTGATCCGCGCCCGCGTCGGCTGGCGGAGGCAGAGCACTCGCGCTGACGCTGGGCGCGGAGACGGTCGCGCTCGTGATCGGGGCGCTCGACGAGGCGCTCGACGTCGCCTTGAGCATCGCGTCGTCGGTCATCTGTTTGTCGCGCCATGCGATCGCGCCTACGAAGCCGATCATCATGGTGATGCCAAGCACGAGACCCGCCGCGAGCGCCGTGCGCGGCGACATCGAGCGTGGCACCTCGAGCTCGTCCGCGGCCGCCTGCGCTTCGGGATCGACGGGCTTGATCGCGTACTGCACTTGATCTTCCGAGAGCGTCGCCGTGCGCACGCGACCGGTGCCGCACACGTTGGCGAGTGACTCGGCGAGCTGTGCGGCGCTCTGGAAGCGCTTGCTCGTGTCGCGGTTGCAGGCGCGCGCGAACCACGCGTCGAACCCCGGCGGTACGAGAGGGTTGAGCTTCGAGGGCACGGGCAAAGGCGAAGCGCACACCTTGAGCACGATGTCGCCGAGCACCTCGCCCTCGAAGGGGATGCGCGCCGTCATCGCGGCGAACGCGCACGCTCCGAGCGACCAGAGGTCCGTGAGCGGAGTGGGCGCGCCGCCGATCGTGAGCTGCTCGGGCGCCATGAAATTGGGCGTGCCGATGACGGCGCCTTCTTGCGTGGGGCCGCCCATCGGGTTGGCCTTGCCGTCAGCGCTGAGCGGCTCGTCGAACATCTTGGCGATGCCGAAGTCCACGAGCTTGACCGTGTATGGCAGCTCGACGTTGGTGTTCTCTGGATTGTCAGCGAGGAAGATGTTGTCGGGCTTCAGATCGCGGTGGACGATGCCCGCCGCGTGAGCCTTGCCGAGAGCGCGCGCAGCTTGGCCGATCACCTTGGCGACCTCGTGCGCGGCCATCGGACCGCCGCGGATCAACGCGTCGCTCAGCGACTCTCCGTCGAGGTACTCCATGACGATGTACGGCAAGCCCTCCTCGGTCACGCCGTAGTCGAAGACCTGCACCGCGTGCTTTGATTGGAGCTTCGCTGCGGCGCGCGCCTCGATCTCGAAGCGCTTGCGCGCGTCTTTGGCGGCGGCGAACTGCGGCCGGATGAACTTGATGGCGACCTTGTTCCCGAGTGTCTCGTGAACACCAGACCAGACGGTGCCCATGCCCCCGGATCCGATGAGCGAGTGCACGCGGTACTTGCCCGCCACCAGCTTGCCCTCCAGCTCTGGTGAGTCGGGAAATTGCGAGTTCGTTGCTGCTTCGTAGGTCATGGACACGCGCGTGCGAGAGATCGAGGGTAGCGGATTTCGCAACCGCCAGCGTCGCGTTTGCGAGAGACTCCGCCCATGAGACCTTCTCAGTCGTGGTTCGAACTCACACCCCGTTCGGGCGCACGAACCAGCCACGTAGTTGTGCTCGTCGCGTGCGCGTTCGTCGTGAACGCGTGCGATGACAAGAAGACCGACGACAAGCCCGCAGTCCCCGCGTCTGCATCGGTCGCCACCACGCCGAGCACGACCCCTCCACCGCTCGCGAGGCCGCCGCTCGTGAGCCTGGACGACAACGCGGTCACGGTCCAAGGCGACAAGATCGATTTCACAGGCGATGCGAAGGGCAAGCTCACCGCGTCGCTCTCTGGCAATGCGCGCGTCGCCAACGAAATGATCGAGCTGCAGGCGCTCCGTGACGCGAAGGTGCCGCGCGTGCAGATCGCAATCGCCGCCATCAAAGCGGCGAAGGCCAAGGGCGTGACCATCAAGACCGCCACGCGAGAGCTCTCGACCCTCGGGCAGATCGAGGTCGTCTTCGATCACGCACCAGCCGCGGCTTGCTCGGTGATCGGCATGGTCGGCAAGGACTCCTCGATCATGGTGTGGCCGGTCGGTGGCGGCACGGCGCAGCGCTTCACGCACGGAATGGCCGGCCCCGATCTCACGCTGGGGTCGGAGGGAATGCGCAAGGCCGCGGCCACGTGCGATTCGAACCTTTACTTCGTCGCCGGCGACGACTCCATCAAATGGGGGCTCGTGTTCGATCTCGCGCTCGCGGCGACCGGTGATGCGGGTGTCATGCGCGCGACACAAGTCGTCGTGCTCACCGAGACGCCCGTACCAGGCCGCAAGGTTACTCAGTGAACGAGTGAATCCTCTGGCGCGACAGGGAATGCGCGGATGTTGAGCATGGCTGCCATCGTCGACGTGAACGCCGTGAACGGTCGCGGGTTGACCTCTGTGAGACCGGCCTGCACGTGTCGCGGCGAACGCACCAGGAGCGGCACTGCGCGATTGTACAAATAGGGTGTGCCATGGCTCGACCCCTTGCCGACCACGTATCCCGCGTCGAAGAACCAGCCCGCCTTCGGCACCACGAACAGCGCGTCGGCGTTCTTCGATGACAGCGAGTGGCACACGAGCGCATCCACGCTCTCGCCGGCCGCGCACGGGCCTGCGACATAAGAGGCGACGCGATCGACGCCTGGGCTAGCGATCGCGGCTGCTCGCACCGCTGCGATGACCTTGTCGCGGTCGGCCTTCGGAAGCTTGAGAGTATCACTTGTAAGATACACATAAGGGTCCGAGACGCCGAGGACGATGCGAGACTTCGGCGCGCTCTTGCCGAGCGACTTCTTGGCTGCTGTCTCGAGCGTCTCTCCCAACACGTCGCCGACGATTCGTCCAAGCGGACCGCAAGGACGCTCCCACGTGTCCTGCTTTGCGGCGGGCGCGCACCAAGGTCTCGCCACGTCTGCTGCCTCGGGCAACGTCGACGCGCCGTGATCTCCCGTCAGCGCGAGCGACCAACCCTCCACGCCGACCTTCGCGTCGAGCGCCGCGAAGAGTGTCGCGAGCTCGCCATCGAGTCGGCGAAGGTTGTCCCAGCTCTCCCAAGAATCGGGGCTGAACATGTGCGCGACCGTGTCGTTCGCGGAGAACGAGAGCGCGAGCATCATCGGTTTCTTGTCGTCGTGCGCAGCGATCGCATCGAGCGCGAGCCTCACGACGGCGGCGTCCGCATAGGGGCTCGCGCGAAACGCGGCGGAGGGACGCTGCGAGGCTGAGACGAGGTGCGGGAACGTCGTGCCATAGCCAGACTCGTCTCCCTCTCCGAGCTGCGCGTCAGGCGTGAGCGCGTGCTTGCTTATCCACGTCCCGTCCATGGGACTCCAAGGTTGCGCGCGCATCGAGACGAGCCACGCGTGCCCTGCATGCTCCTTCGCCCAAGCGGGGAGGCTCGTCGCGAACGCTGTGGAGGTCACGAACTCGTCGAGCTTGGAGTCGAACCACAGCGCCGCGGATGGCGCGCGACCACCGCCAAAGATGGCGCCGCGGTCCTTGAGCGAGATCGCGACGATGTCCGCGTCCGCGTGCGCTGCGCGAAAGTTGTCCGCGAGCGTCGGCACTTCCAACCGCGCGAGCGACACTCCAATCGCGTCTGTCACGCCGTCCGCCGTGACGAGCTTCGTTTTGTCGTCACGCAAGATCCCGCGCGGCTTGCCCGAGTCGTCGTCCATCACGTCGTTCGCGAAGATGCCGGAGTCTCGCGGCGGTCGACCCGTGTAGAGCGCCGAGTGTCCAGGCGCTGTGTCCGTGACCGCGTGCGCGAAGCGGACGTCGCGCTCATAGACGCCCTCTCTCTTCAATCGCGCGAAGCCACCCGTGCTCGGGAGCTCTGGCCATCGCTCCTCCGCGATCCAGGCCGCGAGTTGATCCACGACGACTCCGACCACGATCGGCGCCTTCGCCGGGGCTGCGACAGCGTGATCGATCGTGGTGGGCACGGCGGGGTGATCGCCGCTCTGGGCAGCGCCGCAGCCAACGCAGAAGACAACGACCATGACGCTCTTGCGCATGGATGGGCGCATACCATGAGGCGTCTCGCTCGCGTGTTACCTTTGCGCCAATGCGCTGTGCGTGCTTGTTCTTGTTGATGGGTTGCGCGTCCGATCCCACGGCCGCTCAGCCTCAAAAGCTCGCGCCATACACGGGTGGCTGCGGCGCGGGTCAATGCTCGGACCCCACGCTCTGCTACCAGTTCAAGGGCTCTGCGGGAGTCATCCTCGGCGCAGAGTGCACGACCAACTGCACCACCGACAGCGACTGCGTGGACGCCGGCGCATGCGTCACCTTCGCCCAGAGCACGAAATTCTGCCTCGCGCCGTGTGGAGCGGCGTGCCCCGCCAACACCGTGTGCAAACCGAAGTTCGATGGCACGCACGATGTCTGTTTCGTTCAATGACCCCCCCTCAAACCCGAGAGTCAGTCGACCGCGCGGCAGAACGTCGGTGACTTGACATCGAGGGTCGTGCGCGTATTGTGCGCCCGCCCAATCGTCGAAACATTGGGGCAATAGCTCAGCTGGGAGAGCGCTGCGTTCGCAATGCAGAGGTCAGGGGTTCGATCCCCCTTTGCTCCACTAGAAGGGGGGGTGTTTTTCGCCGATACCGGCGCGCTGGCGTCGGCGGGGGTCGTTGCCGTACGCGGAGTACGGCGCCTCCGCCCCGCCTAGCCAGCGCTTGGTCTCGACGAAAACCACCCCCCCTTCTGGTTGGGGCGTAAGCTGCTTTCATGGGCAACGGTTGGCTTCGGCTTGGGGTTGTCTTGGTTGGCTGGGTTTTGACGGCTTGCACGATCGTCAACCAGAAGCCTGGAGGAGACGCGGGGGTGGACACGTCTACGCCTGCGGCCGCGGAGACGCCGGTCATCACGCCGGGCACTGGCCTCTACGCGACCGTGCAGACCGTGACGATCACCACCGCCACTGCTGACGCAGAGATCCATTTCACGGAAGACGGGACCGCGCCCACAGCGCAGAGCCCCGTCTACTCCGCAGCGCTCACCGTCGGGGTCACGGAGACCATCAACGCCATCGCGACGCTCCCGAACGCAGCGGACTCCGGCGTTGGGACGGCAACGATCACCATCGAGCTCCCCGCGCCCGATCTCGTCATCAACGAAGTAGGTGATGCCGTCTACTTCAACCTGGCGAGCGCGATCGAGATCTACAACGGTACTACTGGGCCGAAGGATCTCGGCAACTACCAAGTACGCACCACCGCACGAACTGTCCCCAAGAGCGGAATCAACTATGTAGACGCCGGCAAAGAGACGTTCACGCTGCCGTCCTTGGTATTGCCAGTCCACGCTTATGCGGTGATTCGCGGCAAGGTGAGCGCCGACTATGTGTCTGGTGGCGCCACCATTTATCTCGATGATGGGGCGTCCAATATCCCTTGGGTTGGCAAAGACGGCTTCGTCGAGTTGTTGGATGACAAAGGCGCGACCGCGGACTTCGTTCGTTTTGGAAATGACACCACCGCACCGACGAGTGCGAGCTTCAAATACTCTGGCGCCGCGCCTGGGCTCGTCTCCGATGACCCGCACGTGGGTTCTTCCATCAACCGCGATCTGAAGCACACCAACAAACACGTGGGTGCAGAGTGGACCTCGCGCGCGTGGATGACGCTCGGCGGGCCGAACGACGTGACCGTTGACGCGTCGACCGATGGCGACGGGATCCCCGACAGCGCCAAGCAGAAGGGCGGCACCTTCGCCGGCCTGCCGCTCTATGATTGGGGAGCGCGACCTGGGCAGAAGGACATCTTCATCCACCTCGACTACATGGATCGGACGCAAGACCCTACGGGCTCCGCGGGCGACGACGCGATCGTCCCGGACAAGAAGGCGCTCGATCACGTGGCCGCCGTGTTCGCTACCAAGGGTTATGTGTTGCACTTCGACGTCGGCGATCTCTTCTCTGCAACCAAAGGAGATACGGCCAACTACAACCTGGACGGGCGCTCCCACAAAGTGCCTTGGGCGCAGTCATTGACCATTGGACTATTTGCCAATTACGCGAACGCCAACGAATACAAAGTGAAATACATGCCCATCGAGAAGGGGCGCGCGTTCTTCTACATGTTGTTCGGCAGCTCACAGAACGCGAACGGCAGCGCAGGCTCATCTGGCCTGGCGAATTTGCCTGGGAGCACGTCGATCGTCACGTTCGGCCGTTACTACATCAAAGGGCCACGACTCATCAATTATCAGGCGGCGACCATCATGCACGAGTTCGGTCATAACTTGGGGTTGCGTCACGGCGGTGATGAAAACCTCAATCACAAACCGAATTACTTCAGCATCATGAACTACCTATACCAATTGCAGGGATTACCAACCATCGGCACGGACGACGACACTCGCTATTATGCACAAGCGAAGGCTCAACAGGGGAGCATCTCGTTCCACAACAGCCGGACGAACTGGAGCAACTGGGTGGCGAGCCCGGACTCGAACCCAGACACCTTCTCCATCAACTACTCGGACGGATCCGGGACGGACATCGATCCCAGCGCCATGGATGACGCGACGGGGATCGGACGATCGAACGGGATGGCGATCGACTTCGACATCACCAACTCCACGACGAAGACGAACTACTCATTCGACGTGATGGCGTTCATCACGGGTACGCCGAACCCTGGGTTGCTCCATGACTATGACGATTGGGGCAAGATCAACCTGGTGTTCCAGCGGACGATCAAGGGCTTCGATCTGGGCGCGGGACCTCAGCGAGCGCTTGTCGTGAGCGCGCGTGAGATCTTCCTTCGACCGTCCACGCAGCTCTCGGGGCCATGCGCGTCGCCGTAAGGGTCGCGTGGCTCTGCGCGATGCTCACTGCGTGCACGCCGCTCCAGCACCCATCGATCCTCACGGACAAAGACGACACGGGCGCACAGCTCGCGGTTCCCCAGCAGATTGACGCGTCGCCAGCCGCGACGGCGAACGGGCCTGAGAGCTTCGATGGCGCGCAGGTGACCGCAGCGGACGTGAGCGCAGGTCATGTCTCGATCAAGTACACGCGCATCGATGGCAAGACGGGTGAGGTGAACGTCGCGTCGCTGCCTTTGGGGTTGTCGTGGAGCAAGCACGCGGTGACGGTGTCCGTCGACTTCTTCCAGAGACCAGACGGCGCGCGCACACTCGCTACCGTAATGGATGACAAGTCATCGGTGCTCGTCGTTGGCCATGGTTTTGGCGTCAATCAGAGGATCCTCGGCAGGTTCTCCTTCACGGCGGGCAAGCCCTTAGGCCCCTCTGCCGAGCCGCGGAGGCAATCCACCGAGGTTGTGCTCCACGACAAAGACGATCGCGCGCTCTTGACCACTGGCGCGAACAAACTGGTCACGGTGGGCGCGTCGCCGGACGCGTGGCAGCTCGTCGTCACGACCGCGACGACTGGTTCTGGAGATGATGAGGCGCCCGCGTTGTCCGTGGACTTCGTTCTCGTCAAGCAGTGAGGACGCGCAAGAGCTCACGCTCGAACACCTCGGGGTGCTCACGGTGCATGAAGTGTCCGCCGCGCATTTGCACGATGTCGTAGCGCTTCGAGAACATCTTGCGCGCGTGCTCGTACGCGGCGACCTCGACGTTGTCGTCCAACCCAGCGAACGCGACCGAGTCGACCAAAATGCGCTTCTTGTGCTCGCGAGGGATCCCGCGTTTGAGCGCGCGGTAGTAGCCGAGAGCGGCCTTCAAGCAGCCAGGCTCGCGAAACGCGGCCTTCACGGCGTCCGTCTCTCCGCGCGGGACGTCCCACGCTGGCGACCACCGGCGCACGAGCTCGTCCACGTGAGCGAAGTCATCCCGCTTCACCAGGGCTTCAGCGTCAGGAAATTGAAAGCGGAAGAAGTGACGCACCATCCACAGAACGCGCGGCGTCAGACGAGCCGAGCCAGGGTGAGGGATGCCGACTGTGATCAACTTCTTCACGCGCGCGGGATCGATCGCGGCCGCCGCATATGCCGCAGATGCGCCCCAATCGTGGCCCACGATGATCGCGCTCGACTCTCCGAGCGCAGTGATCAGCGCGAGGAGATCCCGCCCCAACATCGCAGAGCCATACTCGCCGTCCGCCGGGATCGACGTCGGCGCAATTCCGCGGGTGAACAGCGCGACCGCGCGAAATCCTGCGGCCGCGATCGCAGGCCGCACCAGATCCCACGTGTGCGCCGTGTCCGGAAAGCCGTGCACCAACAAGACGAGAGGGCCCGAGCCCGAAGCGAGATACGCGAACCGAACGCTGTTCGCTTCGATGCATTGATACCGCCTGCGGCGGACATCAACGGCCTTCGGCGTAGCGGAGGTGCCGTTGGCACGCCCCAATTTGATCTCGCTCATCGACGTATCGCGCGCTCTGCGATTTTCTCTTCACGACGAGACCAGCGCTCCTTCGCCTTCTCTCGCTCACCTTCGCGCGTGCGCACGACGGGTCGCGGACGGAGCGAGCGGAGCAGCGTCGAGGTGCTGGCGGTGATCGCGGCCACTGATGCATCGAACGCGACGAGGTCTTCGCCCGTGGGCTTCGCGACGCCGCTGACCTTGCGAACGTACTGAAGCGCGGCGGCGGCGATCTCATCCGGTGTGACGGGAGGCTCGAAGTTGTGCAGCACTCTGATGTTTCGACACATCACGCGATGATGACACTCACCCAACGCCTCGACAATCGCGCAGCTTGTGCGCATCATGCCCATACGATGCCCGATGAAAAAGATCCGCTGAACCTCCCCGCCGAAGACGCCTACGCTCCCCCGCAAGCTGGTGTGGGCGGCGAGCCGCTCCCGCAGCAGCCGACGGGCCAAGACGGCCAAGACGATCCGGTGGACGAGCTCAAGAAGGGCTTCGGGATGTTGTTGCGCGCAGCCAAGCACGCGGTGGACAAGATCCCGACGGACAAGATCGAAGAGCGGATCAAGAGCGGCGCCAAGCAAGTGGAGCACGCAGTCGACAACTTTCCGACCGACAAGATCGGCACCGCAGTGAAGGCGGGAGTGAAGGCCGCCGAGAGCGTCGCCAAGCGCATCCCCGCAGAAAAAATCGGCCAACAAGTGGGCGACGCCGTCAAGAGCGGAGCCAAGGAAGTGGGCAAGGCGCTCAGCAACGTCGCAGACGCGGTCGAGCGCACAGTCAGCGGCAAGAGCACGCCGCCGCCGGATGACAAAACCTGACTTGATCCCGCCTTCGGCGGACATCAACGCGCTCGCGGTGCCCTTGGCACGCCCCAGTTGTTCGCTTCGCGCGATCGTTTTACGCTCCTGCGTCCATGTCCGTAGACGCGCTCTCAGCGGCGCTCCGCCAACACGTCGACCACGTCCTCAACACGGCGGCGAGCTCACCGCCCGGCGGCGGTCCTGCGTGGGACGAGCTGCTCCGCTTCTATCGCATCACGGCACACGACGGCCAAGAGCGCGCGATGATCGTGCAGTACATGCGACTGCAACGCGGCGCGACGCCTGCGGAGGTTCGTGCGGTGCTCGAAGGGCTTCGCACTTGGGCCTTCGGTGAGATCGACCGTATGCGCCTAGACCCATCGATCGGGGACAGCCCCGCGCTCGGTCAGCTCCACGGCGCGGCTCAGACGCTCGTAGATCGAGAGACCGCGAACTACGAGCGATCGATCGGCATCCAGCCCGCGCCGGTCGCCCCCGCACCTCCAAAGAAGCCAGCCGGCCCGAGCGTCGGCTCGATCTTCGCCAACGCGCAGCAGACGTCCAAGGAGGTCCCTTGGGCGAACATGGAGTACAAGCAGGTCGCCACGCTGACGTGCGTGCACTGCGGTGGCCCACAAGAGACGCCGCTCGACTTCATGTGCAAGTTTTGTCGCCGCCCCATCGCGGGCACGGTCAAACCGACTCGATAAATAGTGAAAGGGACGCGACGATGATCACGCCGGCGCAGCAGCAGATCTTGGCTCAGTATGGACAGCTCTTGCAGCAGACGGGGGCAGAGCTCCAACAGTTGATGCAGCAAGCGTTGGAGGGTTGCCAGCAGATGATCGCGCAAAACCCGGCCGATCCGATGCCGCTTGGCAACGCGCTCGGCGCCGTGAGCCAGCAAGCCAAAGGGATCATGCGCAAGCCCGGTGACGGGTTTGGGGCGTTCTACGATCGCATCATCGAAGCGGGCGACGGCGAGCCGGCGTACTCGCAGATGAAGAAGATGCAACGCGACTTCGACCTATGGGCCGAGGAGGCGTGGGAGCGCTTCGAGACAGGCCAGCGCGTGGATCAATACCGCGCGATGTGGCCGAAGGTGCAAGAGGCGATGGGCAAGCCGCTGCCTTGCAATCGGTGCGGTGCGCCGCTGACGCGAGGGAACCCACACAAGCCGGAGACGGTGAACTGCACGGCGTGTCGAAGCGCCAATCAGGTCGTCCCGGAGATGGTCGTGGGCGTCTACTACAGCGGCATGCCGCACTTGTTCGCGCAGCAGGGCGCGTTCGACAAATATTTTGCGCTCCAGAAATTCAAGGCCGAGTGGGAGTCCTATCGAGACGCGGAGCACGGCGCGGGTCGGGACCGCCCCGAGCAGCCCATGGATCGACTCAAGCAGCGCGAGGCCATGGAGAAGGACTACTGGGAGACCTACGCGAACACGCGCACACAATACGAGGGCGGCACGCCAGAGCAGGCGAAAGAGCTCGTCGACTCGCGCATGAAGCAGTCGTTCTATGACGAGATGAACATGAACGAGTCGTGGCGCGCCGCGCACGGCATGCAGTCCGTTCAAGCCCAGCTCACGGTGCCCGCGCACTTGCAGAACGTGGACGAGTGGGGACCGCTCAATCCTCATCAGAACCCAAACGCGCTCGAAGACGACTTCGTGCACGACTCGTTGCTCAACGAGTGCCTGCGCGATCCGCCGCGATTCGAGGCGATGTTGAAGGCGCTCGGTTATCGCGACGCAGTTCAGCGCGCGATGACGCACGCGACGTTCAAGAAGTACTACATCGATTATCTGGCTTCTGCCGAGGGCATTCAGATGATGACGCGCGCAGCGATGCGCTCGATGAACGAGCGATCGAAGTACGCAGCGGCGGCAGGTGCGGCGAGCGGCCTGTTGGATCCGATCGACGGCGTGGCGCTCTCCGTCTACGCGAACCTCCAAGCCAAGCAGGGCGGCGCCAAGCCGGAAGAGTTCACCGCGCTGCTCGCGCAACACCAGATGGACATGGCCAAGTGGGACAAGGTCAGCAAGGGCTGGATCGATCGCATGTCCAAGGACACGACAGGCGCGGTCGCCACCGAGTACAGCAAGTCGTTCATGGGCGCTGGCGCTGGGCAATACGGCGCCGCGGGCCAAGCCACCGCCGCAGCGATGGGTGACGGCGTCGTCGCACAGGGCGGAGTCGCAGGAGCGGAGCCAGTGAGCTTCGACAAGTACTGCGAGATCAGCGGCGCGATGGCCGCGTGGAGCAAACAGGGCAAGGACATCAGCGCGGGCCTCGACAAACACTTCAAGATGACCGCGATGGACTTCTCGAACATCGGCATGTTCTGGAGCCAGAAGATGATGGCCGACATGTCGATGTTCCAGACTCAGATGGACATCACTGCCAGGTACGAGCAGCAATACTTGGCAATGCCTTGAGTGGCCGATCGTAGACATGGCACTGGGCTCGGTCTAATGCCGATCGGGTGAAGAACACGCAT
>JANYHY010000721.1 GCA_025362165.1 Myxococcales bacterium
AGCTTCAGCTCCGGCGCACCGGCGAGCACCGCAGTGATGACGTGCGCTGCGAGATCGTCCGAGCGCATGTTCGCGAGCGAGCCTTTGTGTCTTCCGATGGGCGTTCGGGCGGCTTGGACGATGTACGCGGCCTGCATGGCCTCGGCACGTTACTCCGTTCGCCGAGCGTTGTCCGCGTGCGATACTTCGCCGCGTGGACCTGCAGCTTGGAATGATCCTCGCCAATCGCTACCGCGTGCTGCGCGAGCTCGGGCGCGGCGGCATGGGCGCGGTCTACCTCGCCGAGCACGTGACGACGGGCAATCACGTCGCGCTCAAGGTGCTGCACGGCGCGGCCGCCGATGATCCCGACTCGATCGAGCGATTTCGCCGAGAGGCCCGCGCGCCTGCGAAAATAGGCTCGGAGAGCGTCGTCCGCGTCCTGGACGCCGATGTCGCGATGGAGCTCGGCGGCGCTCCGTTTCTCGCGATGGAGGTGCTGCACGGACAAGACCTTCAGAAGCTCGTTCGCACGCGCGGGCCGCTCCCACCGCAAGAAGTCGTGAACATGCTCACGCAAGTGGCGCGCGCGCTGGACCGCAGTCACGCCATCGGGATCGTTCACAGAGATCTCAAACCAGAGAACCTCTTCTTGCACCAGCGCGAAGACGGCACGAGCGTCGTGAAGCTCCTCGACTTCGGCATCTCCAAGCTCCTCAACGCTAGCGCGACGACCGCAGGTGGAATGACGCAGACAGGAGAGGTGATGGGCACGCCGCTCTACATGTCTCCCGAGCAAGCGGCGGGACGCGTGCAAATGATAGGACCCGCTTCGGACATTTGGTCGCTCGGTCTCATCGCGGTCTACCTGCTCACGGGCGAGCCTTATTTTCAGGGGAACACGATCCCCGACGTGCTCGCTAAAGTGCTTGGCTACGCGATGTACGCGCCGAGCCGGCGCTGGCCGTTCATCCCGCCGTCATTCGACACTTGGTTGATGCAGTCGTGCGCGCGCGATCCCGCGTCGCGTTTTCGCTCCGCCGGCGAGCAGTTGGTCGCGCTGCCAATGGCGCTCCAGGCGGAGTCGCCCACGATGCAGGCGTTCTCCGACGTGGGCCCGACTCTCCCGCGGTCGCACCGGTCGCAGGCGAGCCCGCCCAGCGGCCCGCGCACAGGTCCCGCGATGACTCCCGTGGCGAGCGCGGAGCTCGCGTATGGAGCGACGATGGTAGGAGGCTCGACCAACGAGCCGCTCTCCGCGACTGCACGTCCACAAAAGACGAGCGTGCTGCCGTGGGTCGCGCTCGTCATGGGCGTCCTCGTATTGTTCATTGGAGCCGCGACTGTCACTGCTACTTATTACAAGCAGCGCACCGCCTCACTGCAACCCTCGGCGACTGCCAATGCGTCAGAAGTTCCGACTGTCGTGTTGGAGCTCCCAGACGCAGCTTTGCCCGCATTGCACCCCACCTCGCCGGCTCACGTTCTGGCGCCGATCAAGCCCAATGCGAGCGCATCGGTGACGAGTCAACCGTTGGCCAGCGCGCCGCCGACTGCGAGTCAATTGCCGACCAACAAGGCCTCGAAAGAGCATCAAGCATGCGTTGACGACTGCAATGATCAATACCCCGACATGGGCGAGGCGATGGCGTGCGTGAAGAGCACGTGCCCGCCTTGACGCAGTGTCGATGACGCACGCGCTCGCCAAGGAGTTGACCGCCGACTACGAGCGGGTGCGCGAGACCCAAGACTTCGCCGAGCACGAAGCGTTCGTGAAGCGGCTCCTCCTTAGCGACGAGCCCGACGTCGTGCACGCGCACTACGAGCTCCTGCGCGATCAGCGCAATGACGTCCTTTACAGGCTCGTGCGCTCTGCGTTCGGCAAGCGTGGGAGAGTCGCTGCGCGATTCCTCGAAGAGCGCGTCGAGCGCGAGAAAGCGCCTGCGATGAGGGCGGACATCATCTTGCTCCTCGGCGTCGTGAACCAGCCCAGCGCGCTTGTCCTTGGGCGAGCGGCGCTCGAAGAGCCAGCGTGGGAGCTACGTCACCGCGGGTGCAGCGTCTTGGGATGGATGGGTCAGACTGAGGACGTCGCGCTGCTGCGCGCTCGACTCCTGCTCGACTCGAACGAGGCTGTCCGCGCCACCGCCGCCACGGCGCTGCGTCAGCTCGGTCGCCGAACGCCTGCTGCGAGCCGAGGGGACATCGTCAAGGCGCTCCGCGACTCACTGGACAAAGAGACGACGGACTTCGTCGCGGCCCGCGTGGTGATCACGGCTCAGTCCGTGCTCAACAAGAAGTTTGGCCTCGTGGAGGAGCTCGGGGAGGCCACCATCTCAGGCGACGTTCAGCCCGCGCGAACCAAGTGCCTCAGGGCGCTCAAGCGC
>JANYHY010000807.1 GCA_025362165.1 Myxococcales bacterium
GTTTCGATTTCACCAGTGGTGGTGGTCGTGTCCGTCGTCGTGGTGGTGTTCGAGGCGGCGGTCGGCGTGGAGGAGCCGCTCGCAGCCGAGATCGTGTTGCCTCCGTCAGCAACGGCGTCGTCCTTCTTGGGACAGCCCCCAAGCAGCACGAGCAAACCGAGGAGAGTGATCGCGCGGTTCATTTCGCCCCCGAAGCTGCGGGCGCTGCGCCGCCGGTGATGGTCACAGGGATCTGAGCCGTGTGCGTCCACATGTTGAATGCGACACCTTTCTTCGTCTTCTCTGGGATCTCTGCGCGTATCTGGATATTCGCGCCGCCCGACTCGAACTTCGCCCACTTGGCATCGCCAGCGGGGATGGTGCACTCGGGGGTGGCGCCGAACTGCTTGGTCGCTGGGTCGTAGTTGGACCACATGTGGTGCTCTTTGCCCCAGAGCAGGCAGTAGTAGTGAGTGGCACCGGCGACAGGAGCGATCTTGATCGACACCGCCGTTCCCACGCCGAGCGAGGAGCCCTTGGCCGGCGCGGTGAGTGCAGGCGCAGGCAGCAGCGCGGGTGCCTCTGCGGCGAGCGTCGTGAGCTCGGTGAAGAAGTGCTGGTCCAGCTTGGTGATGTACGCGTCGACTCGGGTGATCGCGCTGGTCTCCTTGTCGTCCTCGGCGAGCTCGCGGATGCGAAGCGCCTTGTACGCCCGCTTCCAGTGGAGGTTCTCGGTGGCGCCAATATCGGGCGTCCACGCGCGCTCCTTGGTGACCTCCTGCTCCTTCTTGACGGTCTTGCTGATGTAGGCGTTTCGATACGCCTTCTGACCCGTCGTCTCTGCGGGGCCCGCGTCGTGAGGTGCGAGCACCGCCGGCTTTCCACTATCCGTTGGTGTCGCCGCGCCTGCACTGACGGCGACGAGCATGGCCACCAGTGTCGTTCCGAGAATCGCTCGCATCAACCCCTCCTCTTCTTCAGCGGCAAAGACAACACCTATCCTCCCCTGCCGTCAATCGGCGCGTCCTGGGCGGACTTTCCTGGCGGCAACCAGATCCTCACTGCTGCTGACCTCGGGAGATTGACTCGCAGTGACCTCTACACATTACGGTCTGACAAGCCCAAGCCTGACTCGTCCAAGCGCAACTCACCTTTGGGCAATGGAGCGGGGAGCGTGATCGATTCAAGTTTGTCGAAGTGCCAAAGTCCCGATGAACCCAAGCCCGCATCCGCCCACTGCAGCTGTCGGCCCGAATCGTCGCGTCCGAGGTGCGCTCTTCCCAAAGTTATAGGACGCCGGCGTTTCGCCTGCGCGCCAAACGCTTTCGCGAGGTAGGCCTTCGCCGTTCGGCGACGCCATCGATGCGCTCGGAAAGGTCGTGCGAGTCAGCCGTTCGGTTTCATGCGTCGGCGCGCGACACAAGGTGGCGGGCGAGGTAAGAGGAGCCATGACCGAGAAGATGAGGTTCGAGGGGCTGACGCTCACCGTCGAGAGCGTCGAGCGATCCATCCAGTTCTACAGCGGAAAGCTCGGATTGACCGTCGAGTGGAACGCCGTCCCCGCGTTCGCGATGCTGCGTCTGGGCAGCGGAACTATCGGACTGCTGGCGCGGACGGAGGCGGAGAAGGAGGGCGTGATCGCGTCGAGCGCTGAGCAGAAACGAGCGATCCACGTGGAGCTCTCGACCGACGATCTCGATGGACTCTTTCAGGAGCTCGCAGCCAAGGGCGTCGTCTTTCACCAGCCCCCTCACGACGAGCCGTGGGAGCGTTCAATGACCGCCTTCGACCCAGACGGCTACGCCGTCGAGTTCGCCCAAGGTCGCCGAGGGAAGAACCAGCCGTAGTCTCAGCACGAGCGACGTCGCGCGCGTGCTCGAGCAGACGGCGCTCAGCGAACTCCCGTTTGACTGCAGTGAAAGTACACGACGAGTTCAACTGAACAGCGCGGGACAATGGTCAGCTTTGGCTTGTGGGGACGTCGAGACGGGATGCGTCGATATTCATATGTCGGCCCGCTCGAAGTTCGCCGGCGTTGGGCAGACTTTCCTGGCGGCAAACAGATCCTCACTGCTGCTGACCTCGGGAGATTGACTCGCAGTGAACCAATGACGTTCGTCGTCGACGAGCTCGGCGTCTTGCGGGTCGCCGATCGTAGCTCGGAGCACGTGGCGTGCGCGTGTGGTGGCGATGTGCTCTCTGCCGGCGAGCTCGTCGCGGTTCGCACATCACGGGGCGTCGTACGCATCACGGAAATCTCCAACCAGTCTACCGGTTACTGCCCAGAGCCCGAGTCTTGGCCAGCCGTCGCGCGCGCGTTGGAAACAACTGGAGTCGTCTACCCAGGTGCCTTCACCTACGAAGCAATCTTTCGACGCTGCACACGTTGCGGTCAACGCAACCTCGTCAAAGACGGGTGCTTCGAGTGCGCAGTCTGTGGTGAAGAGCTTTCGCCAACATGGAACTTCGGGTGACAAGCGTTCTTGGTTTGTCGAAGCGCCCAAGGTCCCGATGAACCCAAGCCCGCATCATCGGAGGCGCTTTGCCATCAGGCTCACCAGTGTGCCGTAGTCAGTCTCCTGCTGGCCCACCTCCGCGAACCCCTGCCGTGCGTGGAAGCGCAGCGAGCCTTCGTTGCGCGGGCGTAGGTTGACTTCGAGGGTGACCCACGCCGCCCGACCTGCGCGCGTGGACCGAGCGCGCAGTGATCCTCCACCACGACGACGTCGCCAAGCACGGCTTTCACTACGTCGATTGGCAATTCGATGGCGACGACCTCATCGCCGTGTCGCGCACGGGCTTCGACGACGACAAGGGCGGCGCCCACTCCGCGCACGACGCCAACTACCTCACGTTCCATCGCGTCGAGGGCTTCCGCGCGCGTTGATTTCCGGAGACCAAGACGAGCCAATCGTGGATAGTATTTGCTGTTGCTTGTCGCCGCGTCACCGAGTCCACCAAAGACTGCATGCCGTCGTGCGGCCACTGAGCCATCTGTGCGCTCAGCCATTCTGCGCGTAAGATGGACCTTCGCAGACGCGAATGGCTGACAATCTCTTTGCGGAGCGGACGAGCTTCATCGGGCGCCAAGCCGATTTGCGCGTTCTGGCCGACACGCTCCGCGACGGCGCCCGCCTGGTGACCGTTACGGGCGCGGCGGGGATCGGAAAGACACGGCTCGTACGCGAGCATGCGCGACGCTTGCACGAACCCGGCGCCACGTGGTTCGTCGATCTGCGCGACGCACGAACGGTCCCCGATGTGCAGGGCGCCACGGCGCGCGCGTTGGGGGTGTTGGTCGACGGCGGCGACGAGCGCGCTCTCGAGGACCAGCTCGGCCGAGCGCTGGCCGCGCGCGGGCGGTGCCTGCTCGTCCTCGATAACTTCGAGCAGCTCGTGGCCACCTCGGCGGACATGGTGGGTCGCTGGCTGGATGCGGCGAGCGAAGCCCACATCCTCGTGACCTCTCGCGAGCGCCTTCGAATCGCCGGCGAGCACGTGATCGATCTCGACCCGTTGCTGCACGAGGAGGCGATGACGTTGTTCCTCTCGCGCGCTCGGGCGGTCCGCGCAGACTTCGGACGCAAGGGAGCCGCCGCCGCCGAGATCGCCGAGCTCGTGACCGCGCTCGACAACCTTCCTCTGGCCATCGAGCTCTGCGCTGCTCGCGTCGACCTCGCCGAGCCCGTCGAGCTACTGCGCGGGCTTTCGCGGCGCTTCGAGCTCCTGTCTCGGGGTCCTCGGGACGTCGCAGCGCGACAAGCCACGCTCCGTGGCGCGCTCGACTGGTCCTGGGACCTGCTCTGCGAGTGGGAACGCGACGCCCTCGCCCAGTCGTCGGTGTTCCGCGCAGGCTTCGATCGAGAGGCGGCCGACGCCGTGCTCCGCGTCCAGGCTCCCGCCGGCTGCGAGCCCATGCAATCGCTCGTCGACAAGTCGCTGGTCGACGTCTTCACTGAGCCTCAGACCGGGACGAGGCGGTATCGTCTCTTCGAGAGCGTCCGCGAATACGCGGTGGCGAGGCTCCACGAGCGCCCCTCGTGTGAGGGCACGGCCGAGCGCCATGCCGACCACTACCTCAACCTCGCCTCGAGCTTGTCGCCCGCCCGCACGGAGCGCCTCGCGGTGGAGTTCGACAATCTCCGTGCCGTTCATCAGCATGCCTCGCAGCGAGGCCGCCGCGATGTCGCGTTTCGCGCGCTGCTCGCGATGGGCTCGCTCCTTCCCCGGCTGGGTGCGGCAGTCGTTCCTCTGTCTCGCCTGCTCGAGGACGAGCTGTCGCGCGCAGACGGCATCGACGTCGAGACTCATGGCGCGGCCCTCATTCTCTACGGGCGCGCGCTCAACCTCTGCGGGCGACGCGGTGCTGCCGCAGAGGCGCTCGAGCGGGCGCTTGACTACACGAGTCGCGTCGATGCAGTCGCCAGAGCCGGCAGCATGTCCGCCGGTCTCTACGCGAGGATGGGGCGTCACGCCGACGCGGATCGCTGCATCGTCCGCGCGGAGCGAGCGCTGCAGGACCGTGCGACGATGGACCCCAACACGGCGGCTTACAGCCTGCTCTACGTGGGCATGTTTCACCGGGCGCGCGGTGACGACACCGCGAACCGAGCCGCGCAGCAAGACGCGGTGGCGCTCTTCACCCAATCGGGGGATCGCCTCGGCGAGGGGTACGCTCGCGCCAACCTCAGTCTTTGCCTCATCGAGGAGGGCAAGTGGAGCCTTGCGCAGGAGCAGCTCGAGCACGCGGTCGTCGCGGCCCGCGAGAGCTCGCACCCCCGCGCAGAGGTCCACGCGGCCGCAAAGCGCCAGTTGCTGGAGCACGCTCGCGGCGATTGCGACGCGGCAGCCGCCGAACTCGTACGCGCGCTCCATTTGGTGCGACAGACGGGCGACCGTTTCATGGAGGCGTATCTCCTGCAAGGCGTCGCCGCGGTGGAGCTCGAGCGCGGGTTGCCCAACGCGGCGCTCGCCGCAGCGCGCTCCTCCCTCGCGCTCGTGGCAGGAGCGGGATCCGCGCGGCTCTCGGTGCCAGCGCTGCTCCTCGAGGCGTGCGCGCTCGCTCGCTCTGGGGCGCTGGAGGACTCGGGAAAGTCGTATCTGCGCGCTACCGCGCTCATCGCAGGCGCGAGCCCTGTCGAGGAACGACGCCTCGTCGCGCTAGCGACGGGGGCGCTTGCGCTCGAAAGCGCACGTACGGCGGCGGGCCGCCTCGACCTCCGGACGGCCTTTTCCCATCTGGAGCTCGCTCGGGCATCGGCTCGCGAGCTGCTCTTCCCACGCGACGCCTGGGCTGCGCGCGCGCTCGCGGGCTGGCTCGACCACCTCGTGGACGGCGATCCCGCGTTCTCGACGGCCAGCGACGCGCTCGTTGTGAACGACGCAGGCAGGTGGTTCTCGTTGCCGGGAGGCGCGCGTGTCGACCTCGCCCGCCGAGACGCCATCGCGAACGTGCTCCGCGTCCTCGCCGAGGCTCGGGTGCGCCGTCCGGGTGAGGCCCTCTCGGCAGAAGAGCTCATTGCTGCTGGCTGGCCGGGCGAGAAGATGAGTGAGGCGTCTGCCAAGAGCCGCCTGCGGATGGCGGTGATGACGCTTCG
>JANYHY010000815.1 GCA_025362165.1 Myxococcales bacterium
GCGAGGTAAGGGCCAGCGCTCGTCTCGCCATGCGCCACGTGCCGAACGACGTTCGCGTGCGACAGCGCGGAGAGCGCCGAGATCTCGCGGGCAAACCGCTCCGATGCGCCGTCCACGCCGTCGCGCAGCACCTTCAACGCGACCGTGCCGCCAGTGCTCTCGTCGCGCGCGCGATAGACGTGCCCCATCCCGCCCGAGCCCGCGAGCGACTCGATGAAGAAGCGACCGTCGATCGTGGAGGCAAGCTCCATCCGAGCATGCTCCGCTCAACGCCGCCAGGAGGCAACACTCAGCGCGCGGCGGTAATCTCTTTCAACTCTTCGGCGTCGAGTCGCACCGTGCGCGCGTTCCAGTTCTCTTCCAGATGCGCCACTGAGCTCGTTCCTGGGATCGGCACGATCGTCGGGGAGCGGGCGAGCAGCCACGCGAGCGCTACCTGCGATTCGGTGAGCTTCTTCCGCGCCGCGATCGCCGTGATCGCTGGGTTGTCTCGGCGAGGCCCAGGTATCGCGAGCGAGAAGAACGGCAGGAAAGCCATACCGTGCCGCGCGCACAGATCGACGATCTCCTCCTGCCCCTCGGTCGATGCGTGTGGCAGCTTGCCGAGCTTCTTCTCGCCCTGCGCGACGTTGTACAGGTTCGACACGCCGACGATCTTGGCGCGCGACATCGCATCCTCGAGCTGTAGAGGAGTCACGTTCGAGAGCGCGATGTGCCGAATCTTGCCCTCCTTCTGCAGCGCGACCATCGCGTCGAGTGCCTCGCGGAAAGGCACCTCCGTGTGCGGGATCCATCGTAGGTGCACGACGTCGACCCGCTCGAGCCCGAGCAGACGCAGATCGGTCTCGCAGCCGTCGCGCAGCTCCTCGGGGCGCAGCGCGGAGGCCCATGACTTGTCATCTTTGCGACGACCGCCGAGCTTGGTCACGAGCACGAGATCCTTCGGGTACGGGTGCAGCACCTCCTTGATGAGCTCGTTGGAGACGTGAGGGCCGTAGTACCAAGAGGTGTCGATCAAGTTGATGCCTAACTCAATCGCACGGCGGAGCACCGCGCGCGCTGCGGCGGGATCCTTCGGCGGTCCCCAGACCATCGGACCTGGGAGCTGCATCGCCCCGAAGCCCAGACGGCGAACCTCGAGATCTCCAATGCGTGTCGTCTCTACTAGTGCGGGGGGCGCGTGCGCGAAGTTGGTCATGCGCGAAGCTTAGAGCAAGTGGTCTCGCTTGTTGGCTTTCAGCGCGTCCACCACTGCGCGGACGTCTTGTGCGCGGTCGCGAGGGATGATGAGCGCGGCGTCATCCGTCACGACGACCACGAGCCCGTGCACGCCGCACAGCGCGAACGCCTTCTTTTCAGGCCCTGTCGTGAGATCAACGACCAAGTTGCCAGACGCGTCCACGCTCACGCTCCCCGGCGGTAGTCCGTTGTCGTGTGCGTCTTTGGTCGCGAGCTCCCACGCGCTCTCCCAGCTGCCGACGTCGTTCCACCCGAAGTCTCCTGGCGCGACCGCGATGCGCTGCTCCTTCTCCATCACGCCGTGATCGATCGAGATGGAAGGCAGACTGCCAAATAGCGCATTGACGACAATTGACTCATCACCTGTCTTCGCGGCTTCGTCGGCGCGCATCGCGAAGTCGGCGATCGCGGGGAGGTGCGCTTTCACGGCGTCCATGAAGACCGCGCCAGAGAAGAAGAACATCCCCGCGTTCCAGAGGTACCTCTTCGAAGCCACGTATTGTTCAGCGCGCGCGCGATCGGGCTTCTCGACGAAGCCCGCAGCTCGGTGCAGGCCTGGGGCGAGTCGCTCGCCCATCTCGATGTAGCCGTAGCCGGTCTCCGCGCGTGTCGGGACGATACCGATCGTAGTCAATAGTCCCTTGTCTGCTCCGAGCACGGCGCGATCGATCGCTTCTAGGAACGCGGGCTCGTCGGCGATGAAGTGATCGGCCGGAAAGACGGCGACGACCGCGTCGGGATCGCGGCGCAGGATCGTCGCGGTCGCCCAAGCGACGCATGGCGCGGTGTTGCGTGGAGCAGGCTCGGCGAGCAACTGCGCGCGCGGCACTTGCGGCAGCGTAGCGGCGGTCGCTTCCAAGAGGTGGGCACCTGTCGCGACGTACACGCGGTCCGCCGAGATTCGTGGCGACAAGCGCCGAACCGTCGCGGTCAGCAACGTCTCCTTCCCCGCGAGCGCGAGCAGTTGCTTGGGACGAAGAGACCGCGATGCAGGCCAAAACCGAGTGCCTGCGCCGCCCGCCATGATCACCGCGTACAGATGAGGGTTCATCGGGGTCTCTATCTTAGGCGCACGGCTCGAAAGTTGGCCGAAAACCGCCGGGAAGATAAGTACGGAGCGATGCGTTGGCGCGCGTTCTTGCTCCTCTTGATGTTGTGGCTGGTGGGCTGCGAGCGCATGCCCACCGCCCCGCTGCTCGAGCTGTCGTCGGTGACGCCCAAGCGCGTGGAGCTCGGCGACGAGCTGGAGATCGACGGCGCAAACCTCCCTGAAGGTCGCGAGGGGCGAGTGCTGCTACGTGGCACGTTGTATCGCCCAGGAGAGTCTCCACAAGACGTAGAGCTCGAGACGACGGGTCGCGTGGTGGCGCGCGATCGAATCCTCGTGCCCATCGGCGACGAACTCATGGGCTCGCTTTGCGGCGCGGGACGTTCAGCCGTGCACACCACGTTCAATGGTTCGGTCGATGTGATCTTCGCCGCGCAGCGCCTTGGCGCTCCTCCGGTATCGGGGACCGTGGATGGTGTCGAGCTCGACGCGACGCCGCAAGGCATACGGCGCGACGAGGATGACGGCGTGCGTGCGCTCGCTGCGATCGGCATCCATCTGGGTCCGCCAACCGACGAAGCGATCTCGGGCCTGTCCATCGCGTCAGTCGATCCTGGATCTCGCGCGCAGAGCGCGGGGATCGGCGCAGGGGATCGCCTGCTCTCGTTCGCGAAGGTCCGCGCGCTCGATCCGAGCGACGTAGCGCTGCCGCCCGGACGCACGTCGACCACCGCGCGCGTAGCTCACGGCTTCCAAAGCGATCGCGCGAGCGTCGCCGACGAGGAAGAGCTCACCATCTCGATCGACGGAGTCGCCCCTCCTGCTCGCGGTCGCATGACTCTTGGGCTCGCGCTCGCAGCGCTGGTCGCGGTCGCCATCTTCGCGCTCATCGGTCCATTCGCACGCGTGCTCGCGTGGACGGAGCGTCGTCTCGGCGAAGCTTCGAGCGCACCATCGTCGGCCAAGAGCGCGTCGACAGCGGCCCTCTTGGTTTCTTGCGCGCTCGTGCTGCCTCTCGGCAGATGGCTCTTCGCCGCGCGCGTCGACCTCGCGCTCGTGACCGTGACCGTACAGCTCGCGTGGCTCGCGCTCGCGATCTCATCCGCGCGAGGGCTAAAAGACGCCGCGTCGAAGGCGCTCGACCATGGCGCTCGTGCGATCCCCGTGTTCGTATCGATCGCGGTGATCGGCGCGCGTGACGGCGCGCTCGCGGCGGGCGACGTGTTGCGAGCGCAAGGCGCCGAGCCGTGGGCGACGACCCTCGCTCGGTCGCCGGTCGGTGTCTTGCTGCTCGGGCTCTTGCTCGCGCCGTGGCTCTTGCCGTCGCCGGACAACGGAGGCGCGCGGGCTCGCGTCCCCACGATCTTGAGCTGTGCGGTCGCTGCCACCGCCCTGCTAGGCGGTTGGCGGTTCTTCGGCGCGGCCCCGACACAGCTCACCGCGCTTGGGCTCGCCGCATTTCTGGTGAAGACCGGCGCCTTGTTCACGCTCGTCACTTGGGCGAGACGCTCGCTGCCGATCGTGTCGACGCGCGCGTGGGTCCGTGTCCTTTTGCCTCTCGCCGGAGCGACCGCGAGCGTTGACTTGATATGTCAACGATTGGAGGTCCCGGCGATAGCGGGTGCGATCACCGCGTTGGCCGCGCTCACGCTGCTGGCCTTCGTGATCTTGCGCGCGAAGCGAATCTCCTCCGGCCACTCCCCCCGCGTCCACGCCGACGCGCTGTTGTGAGCTAGTGCCTCGATTCTATTGAATCGACGGCACTAGGAAATTCGCGGCAGCGAATTTCGGGGTTTGGGCGAAGCCCAAGTAGACCGTCTAGTGCCGCGATTTGCAGCGAAGCTGCTCGTGCGCAGCACCCGTCGTTCGACGGAATCGCGGCGCTAGACCGGCGGTATCAAATGCTTTCGCTTGGGGCGCGCCTCCGAGCGACGCGTGCACCGCGCGAACCTCTTGATGATCTCGCCGCGCAAGAGCTCTCCAGGGACCACCGCGTCCACCACGAGCTCGTTCGCGAGCTTCATCAGGTCGACGTCTGCCTTGTACTCGGCTTGCAGCTTCTCCTCGAAGGCCTTGCGCTCGGCGCCCTCTGGCACCTCTTGGATCTTGTTGAAGTAGACCGCATTCACGGCGGGCTTCGGGCCCATCACTGCGATCGACGCGCCGGCGAGCGCGAGGCACGCGTCTGGCTCGAACGCCGGGCCGCACATCGCGTATAGACCTGCGCCGTAGGCCTTGCGGACGATGACGCTCACTCGTGGCACGGTCGCCTCGCTCACAGCGGCGATCATCTTCGCGCCCGCGCGGATGATGCCTTGTCGCTCGACCTTCGTGCCGATCATGAAGCCGGGTACGTCCGCGAGATACAGCAGCGGGATGTTGAACGCGTCGCACAGCCAGATGAAGCGTGCGGCTTTGTCCGCGCTGTCCACGAAGAGGATTCCGCCCAGGAATTTAGGCTGATTGGCGATGATGCCGACGACCTTGCCATCCATGCGTGCGAGCCCGGTGAGCATCTCGCGCGCGAAGAGCTGCTTGATCTCGCACCACGTCCCCGCGTCGATGAGCTCACCGATGACGGCCATCATGTCGAAGTATTTGTTCTCGTCGGCGGGGATGATCTCCTCGAGCCTCTTTCCACTAGTCGCAGGCGCGACGGGCGCGGCGTCCGGCGGGAGCTCAGACTCGTTGCTCGGGAAGTATCCCAAGTAGCGCTTGCAGAACGCGATCGCCTCGTCCTCGGATTTGACGAGCACGTCTCCGCATCCGGACACCGAGCAGTGCATCTTGGCTCCGCCCATCTCCTCGAGCGCGGCCTTCTCACCCTTCTCCGCGAGCGTCGTGTCGCCGATGACCGCCGCGGCCATGCGCGGTGAGCCGAGATACATGCTCGCGTTCTGATCGACCATCACCACGATGTCACAGAACGCCGGGATGTACGCCCCGCCCGCCGCGCTCGGCCCGAAGAGGAGACACACCTGGGGCATCTGTCCGCTCATCTGCACTTGGTTGTAGAAGATGCGGCCTGCGCCACGTCGTCCGGGGAACATCTGGATCTGGTCGGTGATGCGCGCGCCCGCGGAGTCCACCAAGTAGAGCATCGGCACGCGTAGGCGCAGCGCGAGCTCTTGGATGCGGAGGATCTTCTCCACCGTGCGCGCGCCCCACGAGCCAGCCTTGACAGTGGAGTCATTGGCCATGATGGCCACGTCTCGTCCGGCGATGCGCGCAGTGCCCGTGATCACGCCGTCCGCGGAGAGATCCTTGCCGAGGTTGTTCGCGAGCGCGGCGTCTTCCACGAAAGTGCCCGGGTCGACGAGACGCGCGATTCTCTCCCTCGCGAACAGCTTGCCGACCTCTGCGTTCTTCTCGTGGTACTTCGCCGCGCCGCCTTGATGAACGCGCGCGAGGGTCTCTGCGACCTTCTTCTCGGATGACATGAGAACGGTGCGTTAGCACAGCCTCGCCCGTTCTCTGCGGCTCACGCGCGTTCAGGTCGGACGTGTCGCACCTGTTTCTAGGGTGGTCGTGAAACCCGTTCCCAAACCTGTTTTTCTCCCGCATCATCGGCGTCTCATGGCGACGTCCCCTCGGCGCTTCGGCGAATCCGACGACGGCGCGAGTGATGACAAGCCGCCGTCGCAGCAGCCGGCGGTCATCGTCTCGCGTGTGTTGGACGTGGGAGCTATGGTCGCGCGGCGTCCAGTTGCGCCGACGTTCGAGGTAGGTCCGCCGCCATCGCCTGTGGTCACCCCCGCGGTGCCTCCGCCTCCGCCGAGTGAAGCGGCGTTCGACGACGCCTTCTTCGACGACATGCCTGATCCGATCCCGCGCGGATCGCCGCCTCCTCCGCTCGCGGCTCCGCCATTAATGGTTCGGCCGACGCAGCGCCCGACGCTGCAGAGCGCCGGCGGCAAGTCGAGCGAGAGCCTTTGGGACAGCGTGGAGGCACTGCTCGATGACGTGGACGCCGGATTCGGCGCCATCATGGGCGACTCGTCGCCGATGACCACGCGCGACAGCGGCACAACCTCGCCAGCACAAGACCAGCAAAAGCCTGCCATCTCTGGGAGCGGTGGACTGTCGGACGCGCGCTCTCTGTTCGGTGCGCTCGCGGCGAGTCACGTGCGCAACGTTCGCGACTTCATGATCGATCTCGAGACCGGCCAAGCCACCAGTGAGTGGATCGCGATCTGCGAGCCCGCCATACGGGGAGTGCGACAGATGGCCGAGCAACTCGAGCTCGGGGCGTTGGTCGATGCGCTCGAGCGTTATGGCGCGACTCTTCGAAGCGCGGCAGAGCGCAGCGCGTTCACGATCGAGAGCGAATCGCGGGGGGAGCTGATCGCGACGTATGCGCCGCTGGTCGAGCTGATGCCGCAAGCGTTCGCGCTCGGCAACGAGAAGAGCGCTCGCGAGGGCATCATCGTGCAGTCTCTGCTGTTGCAGATTCCCGAGGTCCGCAAGGTCACGATCGACAAACTCTACTCCGCCGGACTGACGTCGCTCGAGGTGCTGTTCGTCGCGAAGGCGGACGAGGTGCAGCTCACCACCGGCATCGCGCTCGAGATCGCGGTGAAGATCGTGGAGCGCTTCAAGCGCTACAAGAAGGAGCTCCAAGGCGCGATCAAGGACGAGTCGCGTAGCGTGGAGAAGGACCGCCTCGCGCAGGTCACCGCGGATCTCAAGAAGGCGCACCTCGCGTTCGAAGACGCTGAGCGCGCCGAGAGCTCGAGCAAGAAGCGAGACGCGCGCAAGGCTCGTGACGCCGCTGTCCTCGAGATCAAGGTGCTCCTCGCGCGCCTCGGTGAGGTCGAGCGGCTGCAGAAAATCGAGAAGCTCCCGTTCGCGCAAAAGCTCGCAGAGCTCGACGCATACCTGCAAGCCGTGACGTCCTAAGAAAGATCCCGATAATGGCTGATTTGTCCAAGGCAGACGTCGAACGCAAGGTCGCGCAGGGAGAGAAGCTCGATCGCGAGGACATGCGTGGCGCGCAGCTTCAAGGCGCCAAGCTCGCGGGCGCGAGCATGCGCCGGTGCGACTTCGAAGGGGCGAACCTCGAGGGCGCGGTCCTCAACAAGGCGAACCTCAAGAACGCGAGCTTGCGCGAGGCGTACCTCGCCGGTGTCGACCTGCGCGACGCGAACCTCGAGAGCGCCGACTTCGAAGGCGCGAACCTCGAGAAGGCGAACCTCAGCGGCGCGAACCTGAGCCGCGCGAACCTCGAGGGCGCGAACCTCCAAGGCGCGAACCTTCAGAACGCGAAGGTCGGTCACGCCCAGCTGGACTCGGCGAACCTCGGCGGCGCGAACTTGAGCGGCGCGGACATGTCGCGCTGCGAGCTCGTGGAGTGCTACCTCGGCGGCGTCAAAGCCAACCGCGTGGACTTCTCGAACGCGAACCTCGAAGACGCGAACCTCGAGGAGGGCGATTTCACCGACGCGATCTTCGCGGACGCGCAGCTGCCAGGCATCGGCGCGGTAGGCGCCAACCTCACGCGCGCGAACCTCGTGAAGGCCGATCTCTCCCGCGCTTCGCTCGTGCGCACCAACCTCTCGGCCGCAGACCTACGACGCGCGAACCTCGAAGACGCGAAGCTCGAGGACACAGTGCTGACGGGAGCGCACGTCGCCGGCATGACCACGACGGGTGCCAAGTTCGGTGTGATCATCGCCGAGTGGGTGGACACCAGCATCGACGGAGACGCCAAGCGACGCGCGATGGGCGCCGAGGCGCTCGCGGCGA
>JANYHY010000830.1 GCA_025362165.1 Myxococcales bacterium
CGCCTGGCTGCCACAGCACGCCTGACAACCCTCACGCGTGTGAGTGTCCGTTCGTGCCCGTCGTGACTTGCACCGATGGTTGCGTGGTGGAGGACGTGACGCTCGTGTCAGCGGACGCGAGGCGCGCCTGCGCTCCTCCCAAGTTCGAACTCCTCTCCACCGAGCCGCATGATCCGCTCGTCAGCACCTGTGAAGGCGAGGGGACTCGGTTTCGTTGTGACAACGGTGTCGTGTTTGCGTGCGCGGACGCGGGAGCCGAGGCCATCGGCGCTTGCAGCAGGGGATGCGCGGTAGAAGGCGAGCAACTAGACGACGAGGACGTCGATCTCGCCAAAGCGATCGCTCTGCTCTGTGTCGCAACGCGCAACACTCTCTGAGCACCGCGTAACCGCATCGCCTCGTTTGCGCGTAACCCATCGCTCACGACACGCGCGTGCACTCTGACGGGGAAGTCACAGTGCGCACGAAAGTGGCGCTCTTCGATCGTGAACCTATACGATTTGTTCTATTCAGTCGCTTGGCTCGTTGGAGCGCTGAAACCCGCAGAAACTCGTGTCGGAACGGCCATCCAGCCGCGTCCGTGCGGACACTTAATCGCCTACTGGTTCCGTCGCATGACGACGGCGGATGGATTCATGCGTCTCGAAATTCCACTTCTCGCGCACTTCGCTTCGCAGCGCGACGCTCCTCGAGCGTTGGCGAGGCGCTTGCTTAGAGGAGTCATCGAGCCAACGTCGCTGGCTCGGAAGGTCGCCGTCGTGTGGAATCGAAGTGCGCAAGTCGTCGTGATGGTCGGGTTGGCAGGGGTCGCTCTCCTTGGTGCAGCGCCTCCCGCAGACACGCCCGCAGACTCGCCATCGGATGAAGGCCCTTCGAGCGTAGTCATTCCGACCACGGCGGCAAACCAAAGTTTCTTGGCCAACGCAGGCATCAAGACGCCAACAGCTCCCGTCATGCTCACGACAGGCTGCCCCGCTGCGATGATGGAGGTCGAAGGGGACTATTGCCCGTTCGTCGAGCAAAAATGCCTTCGCTGGTTGGACCCTGAGTCGAAGATGCGCTGCGCGGAGTTCGCCCCGACGAGCGAGTGCACCACTCACGTGCAGCACAAACGCTTCTGCATCGACGCATACGAGTACCCCAATCAGCCTGGACAGAAGCCGCTCGTGATGAAGACCTGGCACGAGGCCGTCTCAGTGTGCGCCTCGGAGGGCAAGCGCCTCTGTGGCGACAGCGAGTGGACGCTCGCATGTGAAGGCCAAGAGCGCCTCCCTTATCCCTACGGCTACGCGCGCTCGGCCGAGGCATGCAACATCGACAAGCCGCACCCCGATCCCAACGAGCACCTCATCGCGGACCCGCGCACGCGCGACGCCGAGGTTGCGCGCCTCGATCAGCGCGATCCTTCGGGCGCTCGAGAGGCGTGCGTATCTCCCTACGGCGTGCACGACATGACGGGAAACGTCGACGAGTGGGTCGCCAACGAGGCCAACCACCCCTACAAGAGCGGACTCAAGGGCGGCTATTGGGGCCCGGTGCGCGATCGTTGCCGGCCCATGACGACAGCGCACGACGAGAACTTCGCGTTCTATCAAATCGGGTTTCGTTGCTGCTCGGACTTGGGAGCGCCTTCGCCGACGGCGCCCACGCTCGTCACCGCACAACCAGACATCCCCGCCACGTAGAGATCACGTCGCTGGCACAAATGCCCTGAGCGCGCGATACTTTCAGCATGTGCTTTCTTTCTCTTGGGATGGTCGGTGTGGCCTCGTTCGTCGTGGTGTTCGCGTGCGGAGGGACAGACACCAATCCCTTCGACGGTCCGGACGCAGGCGACGGCGGACCGCAGGACGACGTCATCATCCCTGTGTTTCCGGAGGCCTCGTTCACCGACACCGCGAAGATCTTCGGGTGCAGCCCAGATCTGCGAAACGTCATCGACGGCAACGGCACCGTGTTGCAGACGTGTCCGCCAGACCAAGGTTGCGCGGGAGGACAATGCGTCGCGGCTTGTGACGCGGCCTCGTCTGCGCACGGGAGCGTCGGATGCGACTACGTGCTCGCGACGCCGTCGTTCTTCGCGGATCTCTATCCAACCTATTTCTCGCCCTGTTGGGCCGTGTTCCTCGCCAACAATTGGCCGAAGGACGTCGTCGTCAACGTGAGCCGCAACGGAACCAACTACAGCGTGGCGCAGTTCGGTCGCATCCCGAAGGCGGGCCAACCGCCAGCCCAATGGGCCCCGATCCCGTCGACCGGCATTCCGCCGGGTCAAGTCGGCATCTTCTTCATGGAGAGTGATCCCTCCAGCAACTACAAGTGCCCGGCAGGACCAGCGATGCTCACCGGCACGCAAGTCGCGGGCAGCGGTCGCGGACAAGCGTGGCACGTGACCGCGAGCTACCCCGTCAGCGCCTATGACATCTTGCCGTTCGGTGGCGCGAGCTCGTTCTTGCCAGGCGCGACGCTCCTGTTACCGACCAGCGCATGGGGCAACAACTATGTCGGCGTGGTCCCCCAGCAAGGCAGCGGAGCGCAGGCTCAGCAGGGCGGGCCGCATTGGGGGCAGATCGTCGCCTTTCAAGACGGCACCACCGTGGACGTCGTGCCGACAGTCACGCTCAAAGGTGGAACCAACGTCGCGGCGGCACCGCAGAACGTCAAGACCACCTACAACCTGAAGGCTGGCGAGTTCGTGCAGTGGCAAGCGGACTTCAAGTTCGGCAGCGGCGGCACTCCGATGGACCTCTCCGGCTCCATCTTCGCGTCGAACAAACCGATCGCGTTCAACAGCGGCAACGGCTACTTGTGCTTGGGATCCACGACGTCATCCGGCGGCGGCTGCGACTCCGATCACGAGCAGATCCCGCCAATTCAAGCCCTCGGCAGCGAGTACGCGGTCGCGCCGTACGGTCGTGACCTGTCGTTCCAAGAGTCCATCCTCTATCGCTTCGTCGGCGCCGC
>JANYHY010000865.1 GCA_025362165.1 Myxococcales bacterium
CGAGCCGCTCAAGCCTTGGCTCAAACCTCTCGTCGCCGATCTCACGGACGGGCTGTATTTCAGCCAATCCACGCGCGGTGAGATCGTCGGCGGTGTCGGTCAAGAGCGCGTCCCTAGCGGCCTCAATCAAGAGAGCTCACACGCGTTCCTTGGTCGCTACTCGCGCGCGCTCGTGCGCACGTGCCCCGTGCTCGGCGACGTGAAGGTGCTCCGGCAGTGGGCCGGTTGCTACGACATCACCCCCGATCAGAACCCGATCGTCGGAGAGGTCGACGAGGTCGAGGGCTTCTATCAAGCGAGCGGCTTCATGGGGCACGGCTTCATGATGGCGCCCGTCGTGGGCAAGCTCATCGCTCAATACATCCGCGAGCGCACACCGCTCCCGATGTTCGAGCGCTGGAACCTGCGGCGCTACAAGACCGGGAAGCTGCTTTCCGAGGCCATGATCATCGGCTGAAGCACGATCATCGGCTGAAGACTGTGGCGCGCCGACGGGCGACGCCGCATAATGGGTAGTCTAACTTTCTTGTCTTTGGAGGACTGCATGGCTTCCTACCGTGTGCTGCTGGGCGCGAGCATCGTCGTCGCCGGCGCGGGTGTCGCGATGACATCGTGCTTGGACGCTACCGAGATACGGATCGACATCTCGACCACAGCCCAAGTCTGCGACAAGAAGCCGCACACGGACGTGCTCCTGAACGGAGAGAGCGCGCCGCTCGCGCAGCAGAGCGACTGCGTCAACGCGACGAGCCCCAACATCGGTTCGGTGGTCGTGCTCCCGAAGGCTTCGAACGACGAGCGCGTGCTGATTCGCGTCGTCGGCACGATCGACAGCACCACCAACGTCGATCAGTGCGCGAAAGACTTCGCGACACCTGGGATCGATCCGAAGAAACTCGCCAACTGCATCGAGGCCAAGCGCTCGATGGCGTTCATCGCGCACAAGCCGCTGGAGATCCCCATCGTGCTCGATCCGATCTGCGCCGGAAAACAGTGCGATCCTGGGTTCACGTGCGGCGCCACGGGCGAGTGCATCGCTGACACCACCACGTGCGACGGCGCTGGCCGCTGCGGGGGCGCGGACGCCGGAGTCGTCGATGCTTCCGTGCGCGACGCGACCACGACCACCGACGCCTGGGTCGACGCTGGGGCGCCGGCCATCCCCATGAGCATCAGCGCGCGCGGTAACACGACCTGCGTCGTGACGGCCATGAATCACGTGCAGTGCTGGGGTGACAACACCTACGGCCAAATGGGAATGCTCTCGCCGACGAACGAGACGACTCCCACTCAGGTGCCACTCAAGGACGTGCAGCGGATCGTGCTCGGCAAGGGTCACGCGTGCGGCATCGGCAGCTCGGGCGCACTCACGTGCTGGGGAACGAACGACAAGGGGCAGGTCAACGGCACGGCCGCCAAGGGAGTTCTCACCCAGTCGACCGTCAACAAGATGGTCGCCAAGCATGTCGCGGTCGGCGACACCCACACATGCGCATTCGGGCTGTACGGCGCGGACGCAGGCAACCCAACAAAGGTCTATTGCTGGGGTGACTTCTCAGCAGGCCAATATCTCAACGGGACCGACGGCAGTCTCACCGCAAACGACTCCGCCAACGCGGGCAGCGCCCTGGACATGTCGGCGGGCTCGAACCACACGTGCATGCTCGTTAACACCAACCAGATGCCGGGAGAGGTCGTGTGTTGGGGAGCTACGATGTCCCAGCTCGGTCAGGTCGGGACGGGGCAGTACCAACCCATCACCAGCGTTAATCAGACCCTGATGGGCCAGACGAGCCTCTCCGCCGGCGCGGATCACAACGCGACGGCGGGCGCGAGTATCTATTGGTGGGGTGACAACTCGAACGCGGTGATGACGGGGGACGGAGGTGGGCCGGCGAGTTCTAGCAGCGCGCTTCAGCTGACGCTCATGCTCCCGCAACCGCTGCTGTCCGTCGCAGACGACCATGTCTGCGCGACCGATGGCAAGAAGGTCGTCTGTTGGGGCAGCGCGACGAGCATCGCGTTGGGCGCCGCAGTGAAGGGGACCCCTCTTGGCTTCGTCACGGTGCCTCTGCCGGTCGGAGCGATCGTGGGCCTCGCCACGGGCACCCAGCACTCGTGCGCGATCGTCGTGGCGGGCAGCGGCATGTCCTCGAAACAGGTGTGGTGCTGGGGCGGCAACCTTGACCACCAGCTCGGCTCGAACATACCGTCGTCAACTCCGCCCGTGAAGGTCACGCTCGCCAACGAGTGACCCTCATCTCCTCCGCTCCGGTGCTTTCCTTGATCGAGCGATAGTAGAAACTAGTCCGCGCACCGCGTGAGAGTCCGCGGCACTAGGAAAAGTACTGCGACGTGCCGAGCCAAACCCTCCCCGCCGACAGGTGCCTCTTCTTCCCCTCGTTGACACCCTACCTTTGAGCCAGCTAGCGTCACCGCCCTCGCACGCGGTGGCGCACGTTTGGTTGGGGTGTTGGCGCCGCGAAGCGGTTTTCGCTCGGGAAAGGACTCCCCCCATGAAGCGCACGGCCACAGCACTCACCTTCGCTCTCCGTTTGTCGTTGTCAGCAATGCTCCCGATCGCGCTCGGCGCGGCACTCACGGGTTGTGCTGACGAGAACGACCCCGCTACGTGGGTCAAGCGGCTCGACGATCCTGCGCAGCGCGCAACTGCGATCAAGCGCCTCGGTCAGTTCTACGAGGACGCCATGACCAAGGCGGACAAGAAGCACGACGATCCGGACGTCAAGAAGCTCCTCGACACCATCGTGGACCCGATGGCCAAGACCTACACGGCCGGCGCGTCTGGCGGGCTCGACGACAAGACCCGCAAGGATCTCATGAAGGAGCTCGCCGACATGCGCGACGTGCGCGCGCAATCAGCGTTCGCGAAGGCGCTCGGCGAGTACGAGTTCCAGAAGAACGACGAGGACGTCAAGTATGCCGGCGGCGCGATCACTGCGATGGCCAACTCCGGCATCAAGTTCGATCAGCCCACGATCGACGCGCTGTGGACGTGCTTCGGCAAATATGCGCCCTCCAAGACCAACTCCATCCAAGGCACGCAGGCGATCCACGACGCGATCCTCGCCGTCAATGATCCTTCGTATGCGCAGAAGGCGGTCGACAAGATCGGCGCGCCGGTCACTCTCGACGACGGCACGAGCGCGCAAGGAACCAAGAAGGTCAACGACCAGCTCGAGTTCTGGCAGACGACTTCGATCCAGCTCTTGAAGCAGCAGAAGTTCAAGGGCGCAGTGAAGGCGCTCATCAGCGTCATGCTGAGCAAGAACAAGCTCGGCTTGGCGGCGCTCGCGCAGGCAGCGCTCCTCAAGATGCCCGCAGATTCGGTGCCCGTGCTGAGCGCAGCGCTCGCCGGCTCGGACCCCGACCTCGCGAAGCTCGAGGCCGATTGGGGGTCCGACAAGGCGTACATCCCGATGCTCATGAACGTGCTCTCGTACACGTCGCTGCCGGCCGCGCGCGACGCGATCTACGCCTCGATTCCAGGGCTCGACAACGACACGAACAAGGCCGGCGCAGCGCAGTCGCTCATCTGGTTCCCGGTCGATGCGAAGCTGCTCGACACCTTTCGCACCATCTACAAAGGGCTGCCGCCGATCGCCAACAAGGGCGACGCAGACACTGGCGCCGAGCGCGCGCAGTTGCTCCAGGTCGCGAGCGAGTTCTACGATCCGAGTCTGCTGCCGTGGGCGCTCTCCGAGTCGAAGGACTGCAAGGGCGTCAACATGTTGACCGGCAAGGTCGGCGCGTTGCAGTCAGCGATCAAGCTGATGCAGCCCGACCAGAAGCAGCTCGTCGCGGACGCGCTCAAGAACCTGCAGAACGCTGGGCTCTCCGTGCAGGAGAAGAAGGCTGTGTCCGATCAGGTGCAGGTCGTGTTCGACAACGCTTCCGCCGCGGTGGACAAGTGTCAGAAGGACACGGCTTGTTACTTGGGCATCCTGGACGAGCCGATCCCTTCGACGCCCAACGCGAACTGGAAGCCCATCAAGGCGGCCGCGATGTGCGGCATCCTCGGTAACGAGCAGACGAAGAAGGATCTGCTCGCCAAGCTTCCCAAGGTGAAGAACCCCGGCGCGCGCCTCGCGGCGACCGTCGCGATCAATCACCTGTCACCGATGGGCGACGTCGCAGCCGCAGACGCGCTCGACAAGATCGTCCAAGACGACACCGACAGAAAAGACGCGGACGGGCTCAAGGGCGACGACGCTCTCGTGAAGGTGTCTGCGATGCTTCGGGCACGCGCAGGCAAGTGAGCGTCGTCGAGGCATGATCCGAATCGAGGTCGTTCAGGGCCAAAAGCCTGGAGAGAAGCGCGAGTCCGCCACCGACAGCTTGACGGTGGGCCGCGCGGAGACCAACGACCTTGCGTTGGCGGATGTCGTCGTCTCGGGTGAGCACCTGAGCGTCGCGCTCGCGGGCGACCAATTCGTCGTCACGGATTTGCGCTCCACCAACGGCACAGCGATCATCCGTGGAAGCGAGAGGATCGCGCTCGACGCCGGCGCAGCGACGGTCTTGCTCGCAGGAGACTTGATCGAGCTCGGACAAGGCGCGAGCGCCGTTCGCCTCGCCGTGGTGACGAGCGAAGACGCCGAAGAAGCGCGTGTGCTCGCCATTCGCCGCATCGACGAGATCGAACCCGCGGCGACGAACGTCGAGCAAGACGCCGGTCGCGTGCGCGCGCTCTACCTCGCGCAAAAACACATCAGCGCCGCGACGGATCTCGCGGAGGTGGTGGACTCGATCGCCGAAGCGGTGCTGGACCTCGTGCCGAAGTCGACGCACGTGTGCATCGTGCTGCGCGAAGACGACGAAAAATCGGGCTCGACGAGCGCGAGCGCGTACGTCCCGGTGCTGACGCGCGTACGCGGACAGCCGCAATCGCAGGGGCCCATCCCGATCACGCGCAGCGTCTTCCGCAAGGTGATCAGCGAGCGCGCTGCCGTCGTGGCGGCGGACGCTCCGGGCACGCTTGGTCAGACAGAGTCGCTGCTCGGCGCCTCGATTCGTTCCACGCTGGCCGTGCCGCTCTGGTCCAAGGATGAAATCTTGGGCGTGCTGCAGCTCGACAACCGCGAGAGCACGGTCGTGTTCAGCGCTGCGGATCTCGAGTTGGTCGCGGTCCTCGCGCACAACGCGTCGCTCGCGGTCGCCAACGCCAGGTTGGTCAAGCGCCTGCGCGCCGCGGAGGATCGCCTCAAGAAAGAGAACTCCTTCTTGAAGAGCCGCGAGCAAGAGCGGCGCACCGGCGGCCGCAACCAACAAGAAATCATCGGCTCGGCGACCGCGATGAAGGCGCTGCTCGGGCAGCTCGAGAAAGTCGTCGACACACGCGTCACGGTGCTCATCGAAGGCGAGACTGGCGTCGGCAAAGAGCTGATCGCCGCGGCCGTGCACTATCGATCGCGGAGGCGCGACAAGCTCTTCGTCAGCCAGAACTGCGCCGCGATGCCCGAGAACCTCCTCGAGAGCGAGCTCTTTGGGCACAAGAAGGGCTCGTTCACGGGCGCGCACGAGGACAAGAAGGGCCTCTTCGAGATCGCGGACGGCGGGACGCTGTTCCTCGACGAGGTCACCGAGATGCCGCTGTCATTGCAGAG
>JANYHY010000874.1 GCA_025362165.1 Myxococcales bacterium
CAGCGGGTGGCGACAGTTCGGTTATCGGTTCTCCAACGACTACGCGCCGATATTCTTCGTGCTGCTCGCGATCGGCGCGCGACCACTCGGGACAGCGTTCCGCGCGGCGGCTGCGTGGGCGCTCGCGTGGAACCTCTTCGGCGCGGTGAGCTTCGATCGCGGCTCACCGTACGACAAATATTATTGGCGCGAGGGGACGCAGAAAATCCTCTATCAGGATGACTGAATGATTCGCGTTCATCACTTCAACGCAGTGTCGATGTGCCCCGCGGGCGGAGGCCTCATCATGGGCGGCCCGCTCGGCACCCCAGCGGAGCTCGTGTGTCACTGCCTGCTCGTCGAGTCCAGCGTCGGTCTCGTGCTCGTGGAGACTGGCCTGTTCGCGAGCGACGAGAGCACAGCGCGGCGAACGCACGCGAGCACGATGAGGACCCTTCGACCGCGTCCTGGGATCGAGTCCACGGCGAAGAGAGCGATCGAGGAGCTTGGGTTCTCCGCGGACGACGTGCAGCACGTGATCCCGACTCACCTCGACGTCGATCACGCGGGCGGATTGCCGGATTTCCCGCGCGCCACCGTGCACATCCACTCGCCGGAGCTCGACGCCGCACGCGCGAGAGCGACGCTCATGGAGCAGCTGCGCTACGTGCCAGCGCAGTGGAAGCACGAGGTGAAGTGGGAGCGCTACGAGGCCGGCGGCGACTCGTGGCACGGGTTCGGATCCGTGCGTCCGCTCGAAGGCGAGCCCGACATTGCCATCATCCCGCTCGAGGGTCACACGAGAGGTCACGTCGGCGTCGCTATTCGCACGACGCACGGTTGGATGCTCCACGCAGGCGACGCCTACTTTCATGCGCGCGAGATGTTGGGGAACATGGCGCCCGTCGCGCTCGAGCTCTTTCAGCTCACGGTCGCGGTCGACGACTCTCTTCGCCGCCGCAATCGCAATCGGCTGCGACTGCTTTCGGAGGCCGGAGAGGTCCGCGTCTTCTGCGCGCACTCACGCGAGGAGCTGGATAGGTTCGTATGAAGAGGCTGGTTCTTGCGTGTTTCATCGCGATCGCATGGTGCTCGCGGAAGGCACGTTAGTCGGCACCTTCTCGCGTTGACCTCGACTTTGCGGTAAAGACGCACGCCCATGAGGTCTTGCGTCATCGTCGCTCCGCTCGCGCTCGTCGCTTCGTTCATGGTCTTGCGGTGTCGCTCCGTACCCGAGCCGGACTACATCCAACAGGAAGACAAGCCGGCGTCCGCCAACGGAGACCCCAAGCACGGCAGCTTCACGCTCGCAGACGCGACGAAGGATCTGCCTGGAAACGCGCCGATCTGGGCCGCGCTCGACACCAACAACGGTCTCATCGCGTGCAGGCTCTACGACGACAAAGCACCCATCACGGTCGCCAACTTCATCGGGCTCGCGCGCGGCATTCGCCCTTGGCTCGATCCCTTCACCAACAAGTGGGTCAGCAAGCCGGCGTACGACGGCACCACGTTCCACCGCATCATCAAGGGCTTCATGATTCAGGGCGGCGACGCGAAGGGCAACGGCTCCGGCGAGGCTGGGTACGTCATCAAGGACGAGATCTGGACCGGCGCCAAGCACGACCGCGCAGGCCTCCTCTGCATGGCCAACCGCGGCCCGAACACCAACAGCGCGCAGTTCTTCATCACCGATGCGGCCGCCGCTCACCTCGACAACGGCTACACCATCTTCGGCGAGTGCAGTCCCGAGTCGACGGTCCACGCGATCGCGGCGGTCCCCGTCCACGGCGAGACTCCCGTGGCCAAGGTCGTCATCAACTCAATCACGATCTCACGAACGCCGCCCGCGACGACCCCAACCCCATCACCACCGCAACAAGCCGTAGACGCCGGCCGCAAGTCATCCGACGCCGGAAAATAGGGCCTACAGCGAGGGCAACGCGATCTTCTGGCCTGCCTTGACGCCGTGACCGCGACACCAGCCCGCGTTGGTCTCCACCACGTAGCTCGAGGCGCAGCCGACAGTGCGGGGGTCCTCGTTGAGCGTGGGCACGTTCTCAAGGATGCCGACGATGGTCCCGTCCGTGTCGACGAAGAGCATGTCGAGCGGGATACATGTATTGCGCATCCAAAATGTGTGCTCTTCGTGTGCGCCCATCAGAAAGATCATCCCGTGGTCGGCCAACATGGTCGTTCGGTACATGAGCCCACGCTCTGTCTCGTCCGGTGAGCGCGCGACCTCCGACTCGAGCTTCGGGGCGTTGGTGCCGTCCACGAACTTGAGGGTCACCACCTGCGCTTTGGGTGGCCCGCCGAGCGGATCCTTCGGACACTTGATCGCTGGAGCTGCCACAGGCGGCGGAGTGTCTGGGGTGGTCTTGATACAACGGACCGCAGGCCTCGCGGTAGCCGCCATGGGTGTGATCGCTGGAGTTGCGACTTGGGTGGAAGGGTCGGCCGAGATGTGCACCAGCTCTTCAGGCGCGTGGTTGCAAGCGATCACCAAACCGGCAACAAACAGGGACCGCCACATGCTTTTGGGTCTTAGCATGAGAGGATTGTGCGGCGCTCGCGTCATCGAGCGACCTAGGGCTCGGCAGTCGGTGCACGTCTGCAAGCTGGTTTCACTCCAATATTTCAGAAATGAAAATCAGCGATGATGAAAGACGAGGAAACACGACCTTCATGCATGGCATAGAAGTGGCAATACTTTCTGTCGCACCGTGACGCGAGGCTACCCCCCCAGCCTCTCCGCGGTGCTTTTTCTTTAAGCGCCTGTT
>JANYHY010000543.1 GCA_025362165.1 Myxococcales bacterium
GAAGCTGCGCAATCAGCGGCATTTGAACAAGTCTGCTGCTGAGCAGAAGCGCATCGTGGAGAGCAGTCTCGCTTCTACGCGGTCTAGCGTGTTGATGAAGATTGCGATGAAGCTCGAGGAGCGGCTTGGGGCGCGTGTTGACTATCCGTTTGGGATTCGTTGTGTGTTGACGGCCATCAAACGTTGAAGAGTGAGAGACCGCGCGCTCGCCGGTCCTCGCGGCGGATAGGTGGCGGGAGAGGGGTGAGAAGGGTTTAGTGCGTTGATGTCCAGGCGGCCCAAAGGGAGGTCCAGGCGGTCGCTGTGATCCAGAGGGGCATTCGGCGGGCGCGAGGACGGAAGGCCTTGATCGCAGCCACTTCGTCACGGCCGCGGACGAGAGCGCTAATGCGCGCGATTTCCCAAACGACCCAGAGCCACGCGGCGCACAGGGGAAGCACTGACCTGACGTGACCGACGCGAGCGAAGAGGGCGATCACGATCGCGCCGGACACTGTGACCATGGCTAGAGCGAGAGAGATGCAGTTGCGTAGACCTAACGCGACGGCGGTGGTGCGGATGTTGTCTGCGCGATCTTCTGGGAGATCTTCGGCGGTGTTGATCAGGATGATGCCTTCTTGCATTGCGCCGTATGCCGCTATCAGCGCTAGCAATGGCCACTCGAGCGTGCTGCCGAAGGTGCGCGCTACTAGCAGCATGGGGCCTACGAAGATGACGGCCCAGAGCGCGACGACTTGGAGTGGTCCGCGTGACTTGAAGCGAATCGGACCGACGGAGTACTGCGCGGCGAGCGACAAGCCAAAGAGCACGAGCAAGACCAAATCGTAGTGGCCCGTGACGCACGCGAGGTGGATCGAGACCCCGATCGCGGCGAGCACGGTGAGCGTGATCTGCCAGAGCACGTTGCGCGGGCCGAGGCCGAAAACAGCCTCCGAGAGGCGTGTCTTGTAGACTGCATCCAAATCGCGATCGGCGAAACAGTTGATCATATCGCCGAAGTGGAAGAGCAAGAAGAAGAGCGCGACGAGCTCCGCGATCGGTATCGGCGAAAAACGCCGCACTCCTAATCGTAGAAGCCCCGCATCGCTCGCCATTTGACGCTCAAGAGATCCTTCGGATCTCTTCGCAGCGCTCTCCAAGCGTCGATCTTCGACGATCGCCACTCTGGGTTCGGGGTCACCTCGACGCGCTCGATCCGCGCGCCGGCTCTGTGCGCGATGTACAGATACTCGATGTCGTACATGCCGCCGTCGATCGCTTGTTTGCGCGCTAGCGTCCGCGCGAGCTCTCCGCGAAACGCCTTGAAGCCGCACTGTGTGTCGTCGAACACGTGCGACCCGAAGACGACGTATCGCTGGAACGCGTAGAGCCCGCGCGACAAGACGAAGCGGAGTGGGTTCTCAAGGTTGCGGGTCATCGGACGCTCGCCCACGACGACGTCCGCGCCTGTAGCAATGCGCGCGATGAACGCGTCGATCTCGAGGAGCGGCACAGGGAGGTCCGCGTCCATGGTGAAGACGATGTCGCCGGTGGTCGCGAGCACGCCGTCGCGGACCGCAGCGCCCTTGCCGCGCTTCGGCCCGGATAGGACCACCAAGGTCACGCCGTCTGTCGTCTTCCAATCGGCGCGCATCGCGGCGCGCGCGTCCTCGCTCGTGTCGTCGACCACCACGATCTCGAAACGTGCATCCTTGACGGATTGAAGGTGCGCCGCGAGCTTCTCGAGCGTCCGCGAGATCTCCTCTTCACGAAACGTGGGGACGACGATGGAGACGTTCACGGGAAATCGCCCCGGACAGTAGCGCCTTTTTCAGCCTAGATGCGCTACTAACCTTGCTGTGAGCAAGCGGAGCGAGACACGCTGGTTGGGGCTCACCTTGCTCGCGCTCGCGATCAGCGTGTTCGCGTGGTGGCCCATGCTCTCGAGCTACCCAGGGACGCAGACGGGTGACGGTCCGTTCTTTCACAAGATGATCGAAGCGGCGCGCGTATCGGTGACGCGCTGGCATGAGCTGCCACTCTGGAACCCATACGAGTGCGGAGGCGTTCCGCTCTGGGACAACCCGCAGGGCGTCGCGGCCGCGCCGCTCGTGTGGCTGTGCTTGTTGGTCGGCACCACGCGCGCGATCCAGGTCTGGTACGTCCTGCACTCGGTCATTGGCTTTTGGTGCATGTGGATCTTCGCGCGCCATGAGGTGCGCGTGTCGCGTGCGGGCGCGTTCATCGCTGCGGTGAGCTGGGCGTTCGCGGGAGTACACAACCAGCACCTCACGGGCGGTCACTTCGTGTGGGTGCCGTATCTCTATTATCCGCTCGCGATCTTCTTCTGGCGGCGTGCTGAAAAAGACATGCGGATGGCCGTGGGTCTCGGCATCCTGGTCGCGCTCACGATGCACGAGGGCGGCACGTATCCGCTGCCTCACTTGATGCTCTTGCTCGGCGCCGAGACGCTCACGCGCCTATGGGGCAAAGAGCGCGTGCTCTCGATCGTGAAGGCGGGAGTCGTGGTCGTCGTGGTCGGCTTCGCGCTCGGAGCGTCGCGCTTCTTGCCCGTGATGGACCAGCTACGCAGTCACACGCGACCGATCGTCGGACAAGAACACGATTTCATGCAGTGGACGACCATGAAGGAGATCTTCCTCGCGCGCAGTCACGACCGCGCGGTGATCGGTCAAGAGTACGTGTGGCCCGAGTTCGGCGATTACATCGGGCCCATGATTTTAGGGCTCGCGGCGATCGGTGTGCTGGTCGCCGGCGTGGAGCGAGCGTGGATGCTCGCGCTGTTCGCGTACTCGTTCGCGCTCATGTGCGGGCACTTCAGCGACTACGCGCCGTGGCACGTCATCAAGGGTCACATCTATCCCTTCAAAGAGATGCGCGTGCCGTCGCGCTTCGTCACAATGGTCACGCTCTTCATGTCGGTCTACGCAGGCGTCGCGCTGGACCGCATCCCGATCGTCGCGAAGAGGATTCCGCGGATCGGTTTCTTCCGTATGGCGCTGCTCGCGATCGCTCTCTTGGGTGTCGGCGATCTCATCAGCGTCGGGATGACGTGGTGCGCGACCTGCTTCAACGGCGCGCCGCAACAACCGGTCGCCGCTTCGGTGCGTCTCTATTACGGCGGCGCGGACACGGCGGGCTTCTTGGAACAACCAGCGCAGAACCGTGGCAGGCTCGAGTGCTGGGAGGAGTGGGCCTTCGAACAAGGCGCGCCGCTCTGGCAAGGCGATCTCCCGCAAGCGCGC
>JANYHY010000011.1 GCA_025362165.1 Myxococcales bacterium
GAACAATCCTGATAGGCGACCTGCACGGTTGCCACGACGAGGCGGTCGATCTTCTGCTCGCGGTCGCCGCCACCTCGAGTGATCGCGTCATCTTCTTGGGCGATCTCGTGGACCGCGGTCCCCAACCGCGCGAGTGCGTCGAGCTCGCGATGAAGCACGAGTGCCTCCTCGGCAACCACGAGGAGAAGCACCTGCAGATCCGAACCAAGCGCGAGGCGGACCTCTCCCCAGATCACGCGCGCACGCGCCGAGCGCTCGGCCCCGAGCACTACGAGTACTTCGCGGCGCTGCCGACGTTCATCGCGCTCCCGGAGTTCGGAGCGGTCGCGATCCACGCGGGCGCGATGCCTGGCGTGCCGATCGCGTCGCAAGACCCCTATCACCTATTGCATGCACAATGCATCAATCCGCCGGATCGAAAGAGCTTCTGGCCGTCGAAGGCGCCCGCGACACACACGTTCTGGACGAACCACTGGAAGGGCCCGGAGCGGCTGATTTTCGGCCACTCCGTCGTCGATCGCCCGCTCGTCAGCGAGCACGCGGTCGGCATCGACACGGGCTGCGTCTTCGGTCTGCCGCTCACCGCGCTCGTGCTGCCGGAGTGGCGAATCGTGCAGGTGCCTTCTAGGCAACCGCGCTCGAAGGAACGGCGCGTCGCGGCATTCCGAATCCACGAGGAAGTCCACGTCTTCTCCTGATACCCGTTATCATCGCCGCCATGCGCGCAAGTCTATTCGGGTCGATCGTTGTCTTGATGGCGTGTGGTGAGAGTCCCAAACCCGTGGACACTCCGAAGCCCGCGCCGCCTCCTTCGGCCACCGTGGTGGAGGTCCCAGACGCCGCGCCTGCTGCGAGCGCGACGCCCACGGCTCCTCCCTTCGACGCGTTCACTGCCGCGCGCACGATCATGGAGGGCTTCAACCGACAAGACTCGTTGAAGTATGCAGGCGCGTACACGGCAGACGCGGTCTTGGCGATCGCGGGCTCGCCCGACTACAAGGGCGCGCAGATCGTCGCCGAGCACCAGCGCATGATCGAGGCCTTCCCCGACACCCGCATGAGCGGCTTCCGATTGCTGTCCGCCGGCAACAAAGACGGCGACGGGGGTCTCGCTGTGCTCGAGTGGGTGCTCTCGGCGACGCAGCAGAGCGACTGGATGGGCGTCAAGCAGGCGCACAAAGGAGTCGGCGTCCGCGGCGTGTCGGTGATGTGGCTCGCCGGCGACGGCACGATCAAGAACGAGCACCGCTACTACGACGTCGCGAACATGCTCGGTCAGGTCGGCGGACTGCCCGGCAAATGGCGCGGGATCCCGATGATCCCGGCGCAGATGAAGAGCGTCCCGGCGACCGGCGCCGCGAGCGAGAGCACCAACGTGGACACGGTCAAGAAGATGCTGGCGGCGATCGAAGCGAAGAACGAGGCGGACTTCCTCGGAGCGCAGAACGACTCCGTCGAGCTCGATGACCTCACGCGGGCCGAGAGCTACCTCACCATCGCCGACACCAAGAAAATGTACGACGCATGGACCAAGTCGTTCACCGATCTGAAGATCGCGATCACCAACGCGTGGGGCTTCGGCGACTTCGTCGCGATCGAGATGGTCGTCACGGGCAAGCAGACCGGCGCGTTCGATGGTTACCTCGCTTCGGGCAAGGCGCTCTCGCTCCACAAAGTCGGCGTCTACCAGATGAAGGACGGCAAGGTCCTCAAGGGGTGGACGTACGGCAACGGCCTCGAGATGCGCGTGCAAATGGGCACGTACAAGATGCCGCCGATGGCTCCACTGAAGCCCGCGGGCAAGTGAGTGACTGCTCGCGAAGTTCTTCAGCCGTCGTAGGTGACGTCAGCTTCCGTCGAGAGTGAGCGTCGGTCGTGCGCACATGCGCTTCACCGAAGTCCTCTCTTCTGCACAAGCCGCCATCCCTTAAATCGCGAGTCAAACCCTCGCGCCTCGGGCTCCGCACGTCTTCGAGACGGAATGCTCCACGTTCGACGTCGAGAGCTTTGCCGCCGCCGGTCACGCCGAGCTGCGCGTGTTGGACGTCGACCACGCGATGATCACGCGCTCGTGGGACGGAGCGAGCGACCCGACGAGCACCAAGCCCGAGTGCGCGTGGCTCGGGGTGACTTGGAACGAGACGCGCTATGAGGTCGTTCGCCTCGCGTGGATGGAAGCAGGCTGTTCGCAGACCCGCGCGTTCATCCTCGCGGAGAGCGAGCGCGCCGCCGACGCCCTATTTCGTGCCGTTTGCGCCTTCGTCACGCAGACCGTCGACGACGAAATCTTGGTCTTCGAAGAGGGCCGCTTCACCAAGAGCGCAGAGCTCTTCGCCGCGATCAAGTCCTCGAGCTTCGACAATCTGATCCTCCCGCGCGAGCTCGAGTGCAGCTTGAAGGACGACTTCCGAGCGTTCTTCGACAACCGCGATCTGTACGATCGCTATCGTGTGCCGTGGCGACGCGGCGCGATCTTCGTTGGACCGCCAGGCAACGGCAAGACGCACACGATCAAGGCGCTCATCGGCGCGCTCGGCAAGCCGTGCTTGTACGTCAAGAGCTTGCTCAGCCGCTGCGACACGGATCACACCGCGATTCGTCGGGTGTTCGAGCGGGCGCGAGAGATGGCGCCGTGCGTGTTGGTGCTCGAGGATCTCGACTCGATCGTGAACGACGACAACCGCTCGTTCTTCTTGAACGAGCTGGACGGGTTCGCTGAGAATCGCGGTGTGGCGACGATCGCGACGACCAACCACGCCGATCGCTTGGATCCTGCGCTCGTCGATCGCCCGAGCCGCTTTGATCGCACGTACGCGTTTGGTCTGCCTGACACGACGCGACGCCTCGCGTTCCTCGTGCGGTGGAGCGAAGCCCTCGATCAGGAGCTGCGTCCAACCCAAGACGGACTCACCGTCGCGTCGGAGACGACCGCGGGGTTTTCGTTCGCCTACTTGAAGGAGCTGGGGACGAGCTGTTTGCTCGCATGGATCCGCGAGCGCAAGCCGATGGACGAGATCCTGGACGCTCAAGCACGCGCCCTGTCTGGACACGTACGCCGCGGGAACATGAGCAACCTTCTCCGCTGAGAAAACAAAACAAGAAACCCCCGAGATCGCTCTCGAGGGTTTCATGCAGCTCCAAGCTGGCTCTTTCGAGCCACTTGAACAGAACCTTCTCCATTGATCATGCCGTGGGCAATGATCAATTGGGGCGTGCCAAGGGCACCTCTACTCGCCGAAGGCCGTTGATGTCCGCCGAAGGCGGCATCAATTTACAGCTGTTGACGTCGTTTAGTAGTCGCCGTGGCCGTGGCCCGCGTGACCGCCGCCGCCGCCCTTGTCGTCGCCCTTCGGACGCTCGGCAACGAGGCACTCGGTGGTGAGCATCAGGCTCGCGACCGACGCCGCATTCTGGAGCGCGGTGCGAACGACCTTCACCGGATCGATGACACCCTGCGAGAGCAGGTTGCCGTACTGATCGGTCGCGGCGTTGTAGCCGTAGTCGTCCTTGCCCTCTTTGACCTTCGCGACGACGATCGAGCCCTCGAGACCGGCGTTGCCGACGATCTGGCGGAGGGGTTCCTCGATGGCGCGACGGATGATCTTCACGCCGAACTGCTGCTCGTCGCTCAACTTGAGCGTGTCGAGCGCAGCCTGCGCGCGGATCAACGCGACACCGCCGCCGGGGACGATGCCTTCTTCGACGGCCGCGCGCGTTGCGTGGAGCGCGTCTTCAACGCGGGCCTTCTTCTCCTTCATCATCTCGCGGGGTATATGGGCGCGATTAGCTATTTCCTCGTTCAATGCTGCGCCACAAAATCAACCCAAGCCTCGAACTGCGTCTGCTCCAACCGGCGGACGCGGGCGAGTTATTCGC
>JANYHY010000026.1 GCA_025362165.1 Myxococcales bacterium
GGAGTCCACCAAGTATCTCTCGTTCAACACCCCGACCTACGATCAAGACGCTGGCCTCGACTCAGGCGCGCTCCCGCCCGCCAAGCAGTGTGGTCGCGCGGCGTTCGCGGACTTCCACGCGCTGAACGCGGGCAACTTCGGCGGCGGGCCTACGGCGTTCCCCGACGCGTGCACCAACTACCCGACGTCCCTCGGCGACGAAGAGTACGCGTTCGAGTTCATGTTCTTCGAGCTCGGCACCTGCGTGCAGGACGAGAGCATGGCGCCCACTCCGCCGATGGCGACGCCCTGAGCGTCAACGCTTGACGCACCCGTCGTAGTCGTTGGGGCGGCGGGCCGCAGCACGAGCGCGATGACGGCGACCACCCACCCTACGGCCCGCGCGACGCTTCGCGCGACTTGACCGACTTGACCTATCGAGGGCAGGCCGGGCCTCAGTCCGCGCTTGACGCGCTCGATCTCCGCGCGGTCTGCCTCCTCCTTCGCGCGCTGCTCGTTCGCGCGCCCAGGGTCCTCGCTCCTATACGCCACTGCGCAATGATACTTTCAATTGATGCCCCTCCGGCGGACATCAACGCTAGCGCTAGCGGGCGCGCACGACGGACGTGAAGCGAACACCGCTCACGGGCTCGAAGCTCTCCACGAGCTCTTGTCCTGATTCACGGCCGATCAACAGCAGATCGCGAGCGCGCGAACGGAGCTCTTCTCGATTGGAGTATTTGCTGTGCGAGATGGGCAAGGAGTCCACCGCGGCGACCCACGCGAACTTGCCAGTGACAGCGTCGAGCGCGACGAGTTCGACGCCCGTGGCGATCGGGCTGTAGATCGCGAGGGCGACGTTCGGGCCGACTCGGACCGCGCTCATCGCGTCGCGATGATTTCTATTGGGCCACGTCCACTTGACGCTCGCGGTTGCATCGTAGAGGCGAACTTCCGGCTGCGCGGTGAGCGCGCCGTCGAGAACGCCTCCGGTCGTGAGCGCGGCGGCGAGGCGAACTCCGCTGACGCGAAGCAAGCTCGCGCCGTCGCTTGGGCGAAGGACCTCGCTTGAGACGGGAGACTTGGTCCACGTGTCCGAGGCGATGACGATCGCGCTCGCGTCCACCTGCACGAGCAAGCCGCCGGGTACCGCGACGAGCTTGTTCCACACGACGCGCGGCGACCCATCCACACAGAACGCTTGCGAGCCCACGTTGCTACGTTGCGCGCCGCACGCGACATTTCCTGAGGGCGTGAGCACGCCCCGCGGGTAATTTTGGTCTGGGAGTACCGGCAGGACCGTGGCGCCCACCAGCGCGCCGGTGTCGTCGAAGGACTCGAGTCGCTTGTCTGTGTGGACGACGAGAAATCGCCCGCCCAGCTCGGTGATCCCAGCGACAGGCGTGGACGCGCCGATCGGCTTTGGTGCGCCCGTGTGCGCGTCGAACAGTTGCGCCGCTCCGCCGTCGGATACGAACGCGCCGTGACGAGACGCCGCGAGCGTGAAGCAGTTGCTCATGGGGTGGACCCACGCGAGCGCACCCGACTTCGCATCGTATGCGCGAAGCTCGCTGCCAGTCGCCGCGCGACTGCAGAGATACGCTACGTCATCAGCGATCGCCGAAGCGAACACGACATCGGTCGTGAGCGACCGCAGGACAGTGACGGTCGCCAGATCGACGAGGTCACCTCCGATGAGCAAGAGGTCGGATGGAGGCGCCGCCACGCTCGGCGCGACGCTGCTCGCGACGGGCGGGCTCGCCCTCGGAGCAGTCGTGCTCGGCAATGGCAATGGCGGAACGACGACCGAGTCGCCGGCCGGCGGGCGCGAGCACGACGCGATCGAGAGCAGAACAAGCGCCGCAAAACGCATCACGTGAGTCCGCGCTTCAGGGTTAGAAGAATCCCTACTTGCAGATCGTGCTGCCCAACGTGCAGGTTCCGTTCAAGCACGCGGAGAGGAAGTCACATGTCTTGGTCTTGTCCCCGGGCGTGCAGGCTTGGCCGTCGGCGATCAGCGCCGGGCAGGTGCCTGCGGCAGTGTTCGGCACGAGGTTGCAGTTGCCCTTCGCGCAGCCGACGACTCCGTTGTTGATGAAGCCGCACGCGTCGCCTGGTTTGACGAGCGAGAGCGTCGTGCACTTCTTGCTCATGCCTTCGCAGACGCCCTGCGCGCAGCCGAACGGCGCCTTCGTGCAGTCGCCGCCGAGAGGGATGCCCGCGGCGCATGCGCTGTTGAGACACACGAGAGTGTCCTGGCAATCTGCGCTGCCGACACACTTGTCACCGTGCGCGCCGAGCGCAGCGCACTTGCCGCCGTTGCACGCGAGGTTGGCCTTGCACGAGTTCGCGGTCGCGCAGGCGCCACCAACATCCACCGAAGCGTCCGCCACGCACAGACTGTTGACGCACTCCGCGCCGACCGTGCACGCGGCCGTTGGGCTGCACGCTCCGCCGACCGCGACGGCCTTGTTGCAAGTGCCGCACGTGGTGCTCGTCACGCCCGCGTCATTGGTCGAGGTCGTCGTGCTGCAGCCGCCGTTCGAGCACTGATTGGCCGAGTTGCAAGCCGTGCCGTCCGCGAGCGTGCCCTTCTTCGCGAGACACGCAGCCAAGCCGGTGGTGCCGCGACACTGGGAGCCCGACGCTGCGACGCAGTCGCGCAGCATGTTGGCGTTGATGCCCTCGCCTGGGTAGTTCAGCGCCTGCGTACAGAGCGTGCGAAAGCGAGACTTCTCGTCCGCCAGGATGTCCGCCGGAACGCCGAGGCCCGCGCACGTCACTGGGTTGGTGAACAAGACGTCGAAGTACGAGTCGCACGTCGCGTTGGGATCAGCGGGAGTGGGGGCGGGCGTACCCGTTCCACCGCCGCTGCTGCAAGCGACGACGGCGCCCATGACGAAGACTCCGCAGAGCGCGAGGCGCGAAATCGAAGCTGTACGCATGCAATCCTCCAAACGGTCCAAGCAACGCATCTTCGCCTTAGTCGGCTATGGCGGCAAGCGTAGCGAATCGCCCAGAGCTCAGTCCTTGGTGCCGGGCTCGCCTTTGAGCAACCTCTTGCGACGCGCCTCGGCGTCCGTCTCCGCGGTGGCGCGCGACTGCTCCTCGGCTTGTTCCTTGGCGAGGACCTCGTCGAACATCCTGTCGAGCGCTACTTCATCGAGGACGGTTGCTTTCGTCGTCGGATCGAAGAAGAGCGGGAGCTCGGCGTCGACGTCGATGTTGTAGCGTCGACGAACGCCTCCGTAGCCGATCTTCGGCGGGCGACGAACGTCTGGCACGCCGACCTCGACGCGAAAGGGTTGTTGATCGCCGCCGGGGCGCACCTCGACGATGATGATGTCGACGCTGTCGCTCGCGAGTTCTCGATCGCTGAGGTCGAGCACGACGCCGGTGGCGCGCCGTCCCATCGCGCGGATGCGTCGTCTCTTGAACACAGAGAGCCCGAGATGTTGCTTGTAGTCCATATACAAGAGTGCCGTCGCGATCACCGTGACCAGCGACACCGCGCAGCCGAGGAAGAGCAAGACGCCGCTCATAGTCGCACCGACGACGGTTTTCTCTTGGCCATCATGCGGAACGTACCACCTCACCAACAAGGCATTCACGGGACCTCACGAAACCGCGACGTGACTCGAGATGGCCTCATCACGCCGGACGACGAGCGCGTCGCCCCGAGGTAGTCTGGCAGCCTGGTAGCGTCCGCGCGGCCCCATGAAGCTGTTCATCGCCCTCTTCTTCACAGCGTCCTTGCTGCTCGCGCGGGCCGCGCTCGCGGACGATGGGGTCGTGCCGCCGCCGCTCGTGGCTCCCGCCGCAAAGCAGGCGGGCACCGTCGGGTATCCCGAGCGAGCGAGCGGCGAGGCCGTCGTCGTCGTAGAGCTCCGCATATCGGATGCAGGGTTCGTGAGAGACGCACACGTGATCAGCGGCGACGAGCCCTTCGCGAGCGCGACGCTTACGGCTGCGTACGGCTGGACATTCACGCCGGCGCGACGCGGAGACACCGAGGTCGCCGCTCGCATTCGAATGCGTGTGGAGTTCCATCCACCGGTCGTCGAGAACGTCGTCGCGCCTCCCGCGCCGGACGCGGGCGCTCCGCTAGTGGGCGTGGGCGACTCCGGCGTGAAGTCGACGGGAGTCGAGGACGTGGTCGTGCACGGCCAGCGTGTCGAGGTCGGAGTCACGCGGATCGGAGGCGGCGAGGTGCGGCAAATCCCCGGGGCTTTCGGTGACGCTTTCCGCGCGATCGAGGCGCTGCCAGGGGTGACCCCGATCGTGAGCGGGTTGCCGTTCTTCTTCGTGCGCGGCGCGCCTCCCGGCAACACGGGCTACTTCCTCGACGGTGTGCGCGTGCCGCTCCTCTATCACCTCGCGCTCGGCCCGAGCGTGGTGCACCCCGGGCTCATTGACTCTGTCGACTTTTATCCAGGCGGGTATCCGGCGCGCTACGGCCGTTATGCTGGCGGCATCCTCGACGGCCAGACTCTGAGCCCCGCGCGCAAGGTCCACGGCGAGGCGAACGTTCGCATCTTCGACACGGGCGCGCTGATCGAGGCGCCTCTGCTCGACGGCAAGCTCACGGTGCTGGCCGCGGGCCGCTACAGCTACACGGCGGCGATCGTGCAGCTCGTCGCGAAGGACACCAAAGTAGCGTATTGGGATTATCAAACGCGTCTGCAATACAAACTAACGCCGCATGATCGCGTGACGTTGTTCTGGTTCGGCAGCTACGACGAGATCGACCAGCGACCGCGCTCGCGCCAATTGGCGCAGGACGGATCGGCGAGCGAGCGCGTCGGCGAATTCTTTCCGGTCTTCAAGACCGAGTTTCATCGCATGGATCTTCGCTACGATCACGACACGCGAGGCGGGCGTGTGCGCCTCGCGTTGACGCTCGGGATCGAGGGCTCTCTCGCGGGCGAGAACGCGACCCAGTTCAGCCAAGTCTATGACAAGACGCTCGGCCTGCGCGTCGAGGGTGAGGAGCGCCTGAGCGACACCTGGAAGCTCCGCTACGGCACCGACGTCATCCTCTCTCACTACTCGCTCGACGAGAGCGACACGGCGGTCAGCATCCAATCGGGCAGCGCGAGTAGCCTCTATCCCGATCGCAACGACGTGATGATCGGCGCGTACGGCGACGCCGTGCTCAAGGCGTCCAAGCGTGTCGAGGTGATCCCGGGCCTGCGCTTCGATGTGTTCACGTCACGACTCGGCGCGAATCAGCCTCGTTCGTCGCTGCTCTCCAATGGATCGCTCCTCGATGCGAGCGCGGAGGTGGGTGTCGATCCGCGCCTCGCGACGCGCGTCTCCGCGAACGGTTGGCTCACGTGGATCACGACGTTCGGCGTGTCGCACCAGCCGCCGAGCTTGTTCGTGCCGGTCCCTGGTCTCGACATCGGGCGCTTGAACACTGGACTCCAAACCTCATTGCAGGCGAGCCAAGGCTTCGAGGTGAAGTTGCCATTGGACTTTACCGGCACTGCGACTGGCTTCTTGCACGACTACCTCGGCCTCACCGACGCGACCGCGACGTGCATCAACGCTGACAACCAGAGCGTCTCCTCCAACTGCCTCGATGAACGCGTGCGCGGCAGGGCCTTCGGTCTCGAGCTCCTCATCAAGCGCGACCTCACCAAGCGATTCACGGGGTGGCTCTCGTACACGCTGTCGCGCTCTACCCGCGAGACTCACGGCTACATCAAGGTCGGCCGGTCCTTCGGCGCACTATCGCCGACTGCGTCTCTGCCAACGCTCGACATCCCGAGCGAGTTCGATCGCACACACGTCTTCAACATCATGGGCTCGTTCGATCTCGGCCTCAACTGGCGCGTAGGAGCGCGCTTCATGTTCTACACGGGGCGCCCTTATACCCAGCAGATCACGACTCCGGGTGGAAGCACAGTGCCTCTACCGCCGTTC
>JANYHY010000028.1 GCA_025362165.1 Myxococcales bacterium
GGATCTTGGCGGCGTCGAGGGGTTGATCCCCGCGTCCGAGATCGGTCACGAGCGCGGCATCGCGGTGGCCGATCGCATCAAGGCGGGAGAGACCGTCGAGGCGCAGGTCCTCGAGATCAAGGACGATGAGAAGGGCCAGAAGCGGATCACTCTCTCGCTCAAGTCGCTCGCGCCCGCGCCCGAGCGGCCGGTGCCCAAACCCGGATCGAAGCTCGCGATCGGATCGGTCGTGAAGGGCAAGGTCGTTCGCATCGAGAACTACGGCGTGTTCGTGCAGATCGTCGGCACCGAGGGACGCGACGGTCGAGGCCTCGTCCCAAGCTCGGAGCTCAACGTCCCGCGCGGCACCGATCTGCGAAAGAATTTCCCAGAGGGCACTGAGCTCACCGCCAAGGTGCTCGAGACCGGCGACGGACGACTCAAGCTCTCCGTGAAGGGCGCGCTGGATGCCGCCGAGCGCGCGGACTTCGAAGCGCACAAAGACAAATCGCAGGCGAGCGCGAGCTTCGGGACGTTCGGCGATCTACTGAAGAAGTCGAAGCGCTGACGTTTACAGCGGCGCTCCGTGGTGCGCTGGGAGCGCGTCCACGTCGAAGCGCAGCGTGAGCTCGACCGCCATCAACGGCGGATCGGGCTGCGGGTAATCGAGGTCTGTGAACCCGTTTCGGACGCAATGCGCGAGCTCTTCGTTGGGCGCCGCGACCGTCCGGACGAGCATGCTGTCACCGGTCTTTGCGATCGCGAAGAACGTCGTGACGTCGATGACATGAACGGTCGGACGTTCGCTGAGGCGCTCCAAACAAAGGCGAAATCTCCCTAAATTCTGCCTCACAATGCGTATGACGATCTCAGCGGGGATGAGGTTTCGGCTCACCCGAAGAGACTTGATCGCCACGACACCGTCCGCTTTGGGGAGCTTGACGTCCACGAGCACGAGCTCGTGCGCCGCGTTGAACAGCGCGGGATCGATGAACGACGCATCGCTTGCATCTGCGAGGCTTGCGTCGGGCGCGCCCATCATGACGGCTTGCGAAGCGTCCTCGATCGACGCGTCGGCGATGACGGGCGTCGCGCCAGCTGGCTCGCTCGCGGCGGGTCTCTCGTTCGGCCCGCACGCCATGAGTACGAGGAACACCGCGGACGGCAGCACGATCCTTTCCATGAAAAGCAGACTACACTTCGTCGGATGTCGCGTCGTCACCGAGCGATGCTCCCGTGCTTGGTCATCGCCATGGTCGGTGCGGCGTGCGGCTCCCGCACGGGCCTCGATGACCTATCGAACGACGCGAGCCTGAATGAGGCGAGCGCTGACGCAAGCAGGGATCGTGGGCTCGACGCTTTCCAATTCTCCGACACGCCGACGCCAGACGTGGGGATTTTCGACGCGCCGGTCATCCTCGACGCGCCAATCGACACGCTGCTCGGGCCGCCTGGATGCGCCGACGGCACGCGCGAGGGATTCACTGACGGGGTCATGTATCCCGACATCGCAGGCTGCAGCGGCGGCTTCTCGATCCCTGGCGTGATGCCGTTCAATCCAGGCAAGGCACCAGCGTGTCCGACCTACGCGACGCACGACTCGGTCACGCCCGCGTGCAATCGAGGCGCAGGCAATGACGGCGCGAACCCGACCGGCAACGGCTGCAACGTCGCGGACCTCTGCCAAGCAGGCTGGCATGTCTGCAACGGGAGCAACGACGTCACCGCGCGCTCCAAGACAGGGTGCCAAGGCGCGACGAAGAACGGCGACCCCCAGCGCTTCTTCGTCACGCGACAATCGAGCAACGGGTGCGAGCAATGCGCGACAGGCGCGCGACAAGGCGCCGACTGCAACTCCACCGCGTGCACCACGGGTTGCGCTCCGAGCGCGGGTACATCGAACGACGTCTTCGGATGCGGCAACTTCGGTGTGCCGGTGCCGGTCGGGCCTTGCGCTCCGCTCGATCGATTCACCAACAACCTGTGCGGCGGACTGCCAAACTCAGGGTGGTCGTGCACGGACGACGGAAGCGGACTGTGCGAGGCGTACGCGATCGTCCACACGCAATCGACCTTCGGCGGAGCCGCGTGCTGTCGCGATTAGCCACTAGTACCTCGTCACAGAGAATTCGACAGGTCGAATTCCGCAGCTCCGCTGCGCCGAGGTACTAGACGGTCCCGAGGGCTCCGCCCCCTTTTGCCCCCGAAATCAGCTCCCGCCGATTTCCTAGTACTCAACAGCTCAATCGGTCCATTCCACTGTGTCGCGGTACTAGTGCGCAGCACTAGGAAATTCGCGGGAGCGAATTTTGGGTTTGGGCGAAGCCCAACTAGACCGTCTAGTGCCGCGATTTGCAGCGAAGCTGCTGAGTCCGCAGGACCCGGCGTTTCGCCGGAATCGCGGCACTAGCGATATGGCATTATCGTCACCGAATGATCGTGAGCTCGAGCGGCCTCCAAGGTTGTGTGGCAAGGTGCACGCGCATGATCGATCGATTGTCACTTTGCGCGGGTGCGCTGATCGCCCTTGGGTGTTCGAGCGCGCCTAGCGGCACGCCTTCGCTCGACGGTGGGGCTGATTCTACCGCGGAGGGCGGGCCTGTCGGGTCCGTGACTCCCTGCACTCTGACGAGCAAGGGCTCCGCAGGATCCGTGATCGTGGGTCGCGTGCTCGCACCATTGGGCCCGACGGACGGCGAGGTCTTCGTGGACGCAAACGGTCTCATCGCATGTGTAGCCGCGAGCTGCGCGCAGACCGCGGGCTACGCGCAGGCGTCAGTGATCTCCTGCAAAGGGAGCGTCATCTCACCAGGCATCATCAACGCGCACGAGCACATGGACTACATCCAAGCGCCCAACCCCGCGTCCACGACGCGCTATCTCCACCGCAACGACTGGCGCACGGGAGCGAACGGCGCGCCCAAATACACGCCGTATCCGAAGTTGACGAACGACGTGAACTTGCTCGCCGGCGCGGAGCTGCGACACGTGATGAGCGGAACGACCGCGCTGCTCTCCTCGGGAGGTGTGAGCGGACTCGTCCGCAACGTGGCCTCGTTCAAGAACCCGCAGTGGCTCGAGGGGCTCACGGGCAAGACCGCCTTCTTCGACACGTTCCCGCTCGGTGACGCCAACGGCGTCGAGATCGCGAGCGGCTGCGGATATCCGAACGTGCGCACGGCGGGCGCGGCGTTCGCAGACGGCACCTACGCTCCGCACATCGCCGAGGGCATCAACGCAGCAGCCGAGAACGAGTTTACTTGCGTCAAGGGCACGCTCGTCACGAACCGCACTGCGGTCATCCACGGCGTCGGCCTCAACGCGACTGACGTGGACACCCTCCAAAAGGCCGGCGCGATGCTGATCTGGTCACCGCGCTCGAATACCGATCTCTACGGCAACACCGCCTCGGTGACTGTGTTCAAGGAGCTCGGCGTGCCGATCGCGCTCGGCACCGATTGGCTCCCGAGCGGCTCGATGAACATGCTGCGCGAGCTCGCGTGCGCTAGCGCCCTCAACGACAAGCACTTCGGCCACGCGTTCACCTCGCGCGATCTATGGACGATGGCGACCAAGAACGGCGCTCTCGCTGCTGGGTTTCAAGGACAGATCGGCGAGCTCGTTCCGCAAGCGCAGGGCGACATCGCGGTGTTCGACGCGCGGTCGGGTGCCGACTATGACGCTGTGGTGAAGGCGAGCGCGGAGGACGTCCACCTCGTCATGCGCGGCGGCAAGGTCCTGTATGCAGACGCGGAGATCGCAAAGGCGCTCGGGACTGGCTGCGCCGATCTGGACGTGTGCGGCGAGAAGCGCCAAGTGTGCGTCGACACGCCGATGACGACTCTCGCGTCGATACAGGCTGCGACTCAGCCCATCTACCCAATGTTCTCTTGCCGTGACCAACCAGCGACCAACGAGCCGTCGTGCACGCCTTACCGCGACACGTATCCAAACGGGACCTCGGCGGCGGACCGTGACGGAGATGGCGTGCCGGACGCGCAGGACGACTGCGCCGACGTGTTCAATCCAACGCGACCGATGGACAACAGCAAGCAGTCGGACATCGACATGGACGGCTTCGGCGACGCTTGCGACAAGGCTCCACTCGACGCATCCACGCACTGACGCGAGGCAGCGCGCGACTGAAGTGTGCTAGAGCGCGCGCATGACTTTGGCGCCGGAGAACGTCCTGCTGAGCCCCGCGCTTGAGTCCGCTCTCGCCAAGAGGGGCTTCACGTCACTGACACCGGTGCAGCTCGCGGTGCTCGATTCCAAGCTCGAAGGGCGCGATCTGCGCATCACCTCGCAGACTGGATCTGGCAAGACCGTCGCCGTGGGCTTCGTGATCCGCGAGATCATCGAGGGCGACACTCACGCGAAGGGACCCGTCGCCCGTCCGCGCGCGCTCGTGATCGCTCCGACACGTGAACTCGCCAAGCAGTTCGAAGAGGAGCTCTCCTGGCTGTACGCGGAGGCGCGCGTGCGAGTCGTGTCGGTGACTGGTGGCGCAGACGCGCGTGACGAGAGGCGCGCGCTCTCTCAAGGTCCCGCGGTGGTGGTGGGCACTCCAGGTCGCTTGCTGGATCACCTCGACCGCGGCGCGATCGATGCTGAGCACGTGCAAGCCGTGGTGCTGGACGAAGCGGATCGGCTGCTCGACATGGGCTTCCGAGAGGACCTCGAGAAGATCCTGTCTTTTGCCAAGGGCGAGCACCGCACGCACCTCGTGTCGGCGACGTTCCCGCGCGAGGTGAAGTCGCTCGCCGATCGCGTGCAGAAGGACGCAGCGCTCGTCGAGGGGACGCGCTTGGGCGCGGCCAACGTGGACATCGATCACGTGTTGTATCTCGTCGCGGGTCACGAGCGACTGTCAGCGCTGGTGAACGTCCTGCTCGCGCACATGGATGAGCAGACGCTCGTGTTCGCGCGGACTCGTGCGGATGTCGCGCGCATCGCCAAGGAGCTGACGATCGCAGGGTTCCGCGTGGCGCAGCTCTCGGGTGAGATGGAGCAAGCGGCGCGAAACAGGGCACTCGCGGCGTTCAAGGCAGGTGAGGTGAACGCGATGATCGCCACCGATGTCGCCGCGCGCGGCATCGACGTGCAAGACATCACCAGCGTCGTCCATTTTGATCCGCCAGGCGATCCCGACACGTACACGCACCGAAGCGGGCGAACGGGGCGTGCAGGCAAGAAGGGGACGAGCGCGCTGCTCTTGCCGCCGAGCGCGCTCGTGGGGATCTTGCGCCTCTTGGGGCGCGCGCGCGTGAAGCACCGCTTCGAGCCGGTCCCGTCGGCCAGTGACATTCGTCGCACGCAACTCGAGTCGTTCGAGGGCGAGCTCACCGCAGAGGGCGACGACAAATCGCTGGACGACTCGACCTGGACGCTCGCGAAAAAACTCATAGCCTCGGATGATGCGTCGCGCTCGGTCGCGCGTTTGATCGCGCGTGCACGCAAGGCGAGCGGTCCGGAGCCGCGAGACGTCCGCCCCATGGAGCCGCCGGTTCATCGCTCGAACGACGAGCGCGATTTCCGTGAGCCCCGCGGGTTTCGAGACGGCCCGCCCGTGGATCGCAGCCGCTTCGAGTGGCGCGCACCGGCGAAACGAAGCGAGTCTGGACCGCCCGCGCAACCGCAACAGCAACCAGCGCGCCTCTACGGCGAAGGCAGCGAGGCGCCGGTGATCCCGCGCGCGCGAAAGAGTCACCGCAGCTTGCCCGAGTCGAAGTCGGAGGAGCAGAGCGAGCAACGTCCGGCGCCGCCCGAGCGACTCTCTCCCCGAGAGGGGCGAGCGCCTAAGCCCGCCGATCGCGAGTGGGTCCAGTTCCGCGTGACATGGGGTGGGCTGCATGGGGCGGACGTGCGGCGACTGCTGCCGATCCTCTGCCGTCGAGGCGAGATCGACGGCGGCGACGTAGGCGCGATCAAGGTCGACCGCACGTTCTCGGTCGTGCAGATCGCGAGGGACGTCGCCGACTCGTTCGCGAAGGCCGCCGCGAAGCCCGACCCGCGCGATCCGCGCATTCAAATCGTTCTGCAGGATGGTCCTCCGCCGTCTGCTCCGCGAGAGCGTCCGTCACGAGCTCGCGTGGACGCCCCCAAGGAGCGTGCGTCGCGCCCGCGCATCGACAAGCCTCACGCACCTCACGCACCGCGCACTGAGGACACGCGCCCGCGCGTCCGAGTCGACGCGACCACACGGTGGAAGCGGCCCGAAGGTGGCGCGACGCCGCTCAAGCGCAAGCCGAAGCCCTGACCCTAGTGGCGCGACGGAATCGCGGCGCTACGGCAACCAAGTCACGGGTTCATGATTGAGCCACGTGCGTTGCCGTCGCGCGAACACTCGCGTGCTACGCACGATCAGCTCGAGCAACTCTGCGCGCGGGACCTCTCCGCGCACATGAGCCGCGATCTGCCGATAGCCGACCGAACTCATCGCGCGCGCGTCGCCAAATCCGTCCGCGATGATCGCGCGCACCTCTTCGATCCACCCATTTTCTAGCCAGATTCGCGCACGCCGCTCGATGCGTTCGGTGAGCGTGCTCGGGTCATGAGCGCGCGCGAAGAGCGCGTAGTCATAGCGTGGAGACTTGAACGCGTGCGCTGACTGCATGTCGCTCATCTTCTCGCCCGATAGCTCGAACACCTCGAGCGCGCGACTCACGCGCATCGCGTCGTTCGGGTGAAGGCGCGCTGCCGCTGCTGGATCCACCTCGCGCAGGCGCTCGTGAAGGGCGGGGCGGCCCTCGTCTTGCGCGATGGTGCGATGTCGATCGCGGATCGATTCGCTCGCGGGCGGCGCGGCCACGAGCCCTTGCAACAACGCCTTCACCCACATGAACGTGCCGCCGCAGACGATCGGCACCTTGCCCCTCTGTCGCACGTCTAGGATGGCAGCGTCCGCGAGCGCTGCGAAGCGCGCGGCGTCGATCGCATCGAGCGGATCCAGGATCGAGATCAGGTGATGCTTGGTTCGTCGAAGCTCTTCATCGCTCGGCTTGCCGCTGCCCACGTCGAAGCGGCGGTACACCTGCACGCTGTCGGCGCTGATGATTTCGCCGTCGACTTTTGCGGCGAGCTCCATCGCGAGTTCGGTCTTGCCGCTCGCCGTCGGCCCGACGATCGCGACGAGCTTGTTCGCGGCGATCACGCTCCCGATCGTGTCGCCGATCGGAGTCACGCCGTGCCAGCCGCCGTCTTGCCGCCCTTCGAACGGACCGCTGCCTGCGCCGCTGCGAGGCGCGCGATCGTCACGCGGAACGGAGAGCAGCTCACGTACGCGAGACCCACGGCTTGGAAGAATCCGATGCTCGTCGGGTCGCCGCCGTGCTCGCCGCATACGCCCAGCTTGATGTCCGGTCGTGTCTGCTTGCCGCGCTCGCAGGCGAGCTTCACGAGCTCACCCACGCCGCTCTGATCGATCGACACGAACGGATCTTTTGCGAGGACGCCCTGCTCCACGTACGAGGGCAAGAAGCGACCCGCGTCGTCGCGAGAGAGGCCCATGGTGGCTTGCGTGAGATCGTTCGTTCCAAACGAAAAGAATTCGGCGGTCTTCGCGAGCTCATGGGCGAGCAGCGCGGCGCGCGGCAGCTCGATCATGGTCCCAAAATGGAACGGAATCACCGTTCCCAGCTCTTTCACGACGCCGTCTACGATTTTCTTCATGAGGTCGAGTTCGTTCTTGCTGATGGCGAGCGGGATCATGATCTCGGGCAGGACGACGACGCCTTCTTTTGAAGCG
>JANYHY010000072.1 GCA_025362165.1 Myxococcales bacterium
CAGGCATGTGCCCGCGAGCGCGAAGAACACTCGCTCGTGATCGACAGTGCGACGTCGCGAGCCAGGCACGCGAGAGACAGCGTCGAACAACGCGCGCGAGGTCACCGCGTCCCACCGCGAGCGCTCGCCGAGCAGGCGCTCGAGATCACGCACGAGCTCCTTCGGCGCTCCTGAGGAAGACTTTCCGAAGACGCTCTCGATCGCCAATCTGGCTGCATCTAGCGTGTTTGGTGGCACCGATGGGGGCACGATGCTCGCGCGCGTATCCTCTTTGCGCAGATCGAATGACAGCGCATAGCGGCGCGACTCTTCGGCAGTCTCGACGCACGCGATCGAGAGCGTCCCGGTCACCGCGAGCTCTGCTTCGATCACGACGCGTGCGCTCCGTGGAGCTCTTCGTCCTCCCGCGCCGAAATGGGCAGCAAGCGGCGCGAGAATCGAAAGCGTCTCGTCTCGCGCGACGATGACCCCGGCGGGATCGTCCTTCGCGTCACGCGTGTAGAGATCGAAGCGAACAGGCGCGTTCATCACGAGATCGAAGGATGTGCCCTCCGTGCGGTGTGGCTGACCTTCTTGCGCGCCCTTCGGCAACACGCATACGGCTCGCGGCGGATCACCGGAGAGGCCGATGTAGAAGGCGCGTGCGCTCCCAGCGTTGATGCGCCTGCCAGCGCCGAGCTTGGCGAGCCCATGACGTACAGCGCCTCGCGCGACCGCGAGATCCGGATCCGCAGACGGCAAAACGACGGCGCCCCCGAGCGTGGCGAGCACTCGTTCGATGACTCCCTCGGCGCGGAACAAGCCGCCGTTCGGAAGCAGCGCGTCGACGCGACCACCCGCGGCCTCGTGCTTTTTGACGAACTGCCGGACGTGTCGCGTGATGGCGGGGTCTCGCTCGAACGGCAACCCCGACGTCGTGAGCGCGGCGCGCGCAGCAGGAGCGCGATCTAGTCCTTCCAGCGGAAAGAAGCCCTCGAACGTGAGCCTGCGCACCTCGTCGCGCGTCAACTGTGTGTGTAGCGCGCCGCCGACCAACGCCGATCCGCGAGCGGCCAGCGACACCGTGACAGACTCGGGCGAGTCCTTGGACGAGAGGATCTCGCGCGCTCGACGACACGCGAGCACGAGCTGAGCGAACGTGACCGCGTCGAGCTTGCTGCCCTTCTTCATTCGTGGCTCGAGCGTGTGCGCGAGAGCCAGATCCATGTTGTCGCCGCCGAGCAGGATGTGACGCCCCACGGCGACGCGCTCGTAGCCATCGGCGCTCGCGCGAATGATTGACAAGTCAGTCGTGCCGCCACCGACGTCACAGACGAGGATGTCTGCGTGACCGCCTCGATCGCGCACGAGGGCGCTCAGCTCGCGCTCGCTACGCAAGTAGTCGTAGAACGCCGCCTGCGGCTCTTCGAGCAGCGTGACGTCGAGGCCCACGTCACGCGCCGCTCGTAATGTGAGCTCGCGAGCGACCTCGTCGAACGACGCAGGCACGGTGAGCACGATCGTCTCGATCGAAAGCGGGCTTCGAAACTCGGCCTCCCATGCGCGCGCGACGTGCGAGAGGATGCGCGCGCTGGCTTCCACGGGAGACAAACGCGGCATGCTCTCGTCTGAGGTTCCCCATGGAAGGATCGCCGCGTTACGATCCACCGCCGCGTGACAGAGCCAGCTCTTGGCGCTCGTAATTGAACGACCAGGCACTTCTGCAGAGCGTTTGCGCGCGAGCTCCCCGCCGATCCACGGCGAGCTCTGAAACGGATCGTCGTGCGCCTCACCTTCGATCGGCGCGTAGAGGCAAGACGGCAGCAGCTCACGCGACTCGATCTGCGAAGGCGCGACGAGCTGCGGGATCTCCATCGCGCGTGGTTCGGCGCCAACGTTCGCCCATGCGAGGACCGTGTGGGTCGTGCCGAGGTCGATCCCGACGACGCGGCGGCGCCCCAGCACTAGCTTGCCGCTCATGCTTGCGCGTCGCGGATGGCGAGCTCGATCTCCCACGGCGCTCGTGACTTCGCCTTGTCCACGGCGAACAGCTTGAGTGTCCCGACCGCCGTGATCTCGGAGCGCAACGAAACGGGCAAGAACGCGCCGGATTGCCCGCTCTCAGCGGGGATCTCCGCTTCGATTGGACTCAGCTCTTGCAGCTCGGCGACATCATGGAGCAGGTCTCCCGCGTCGTCTTCGCGACGAACGGTCGAGCCGAAGAAGCGGAAGCGAACTTTCTCGCCGACGATGAGCCCGAGCCCATCGACGTAGACGTCGACCGCCGTACCTTCCTCCATGCCGAACGGCGCGATGCAGAGCGCGAGCAACGGCGGCTCCATTCCGGGGACCGCTGGGACTGGGCTCTCGATGCCGACATAAAACGCGCGTGCCGTGCCGCCGCGGATGCGCACTCCGCCTTCGTGCTTGGCGCGGCTGTAAAACGCGGCGCCCCTCGCGACGGCGAGATCGTAGTCTGCCCCAGGCAGCTCGCGAGGTCGCGCGCCGCACCAATCGGTGAGCATGTCGAGCACACGCTCGCGCAGCGCCTTGCTCTTCATCACGCCACCATTGAAGAGCACGGCGGACGGCTTGCGGCCTGATGCTTGACGCGTCAAGAAACTCGCGAGGTGGCGTGTTACTGCCGGATCGCGCGCGTAAGGAAGCCCCACCTGCGCGAGACCGGAGCGGGCAGAGGCTTGCGGTTTGCTGTCTGCCTTCACGATCGGAAAGAAGCCGTCGACGATCGCGCGGGTGACTTCCTCTCGGGTGATCTCCGTCCGAAGCGCGCCGCCGACGAGCGCCGAGCCCTTCGAGAACACCGCGACCGGCGCACGATCGATCGCAGAGTCACTCAACAACGACTCCTTCGCCGAGCGCGCGGCGAACACGAGCGCTGTGCTCTGCCAGCGATCGACGGTCTTGCCGTCCGCCTCCAGCTTCTGCTTGCAAAGATGCGCGAGCAGCAAGTCCATGTTGTCGCCGCCGAGCAGAAGGTGATCGCCGACGGCGAGTCTTTCGAGATCGAGATCGCCGTCGCGATCGACGACGGAGATGGCTGAAAAATCGGTCGTTCCGCCGCCAACGTCGACGACGAGCAAGAGGTCTCCGGCCCTGAGATGCTCGCGCCAGTCGTTCGGGTGAGACGCGACCCACGCATAGACCGCGGCTTGCGGCTCCTCCAACAACGTGACGTCTTCGAGGCCGGCCGCGAAGGCTGCTTCGACCGTGAGCTCACGCGCGGCGGCGTCGAAGGACGCGGGGACGGTGAGCACGACTGGCGTGCTCGAGAGCGAGTGCGAAGGCAGCGCGCCAGTGAACGCGGCGGAGAGGTGGTCGAGGTAGTGATACGATGCCTCGACCGGCGAGACCTTCTCCACGTCCGCTGGCGCGTCCAGCGGCAGCATCGCAGCGCGTCGATCCATCGTCGGGTGACACAGCCAGCTCTTCGCCGACGAGACCAAGCGCGAAGGCGCGTCGAGGCCGCGTGTCCGCGCATATTCGCCGACCGCGAACCGCTGCGAGTCACTCCACGGGATCGGCAGCGCGCCGTCCGATTCGTGCGCGACGTACAAGAACGACGGCAGCTGCGCGCGCGCTTCGGTCGCGGTCTTTCCGACGAGCTGCGGCACTTGCAGCGTGGTGACTTCGGCACCGTCGACCGTGTACGCGAGCGACGTGTTGGTCGTGCCGAGATCGATCCCGACATGAACGCTCACAGCTCGATCTCCGCGGCGGCGAGCACGTGAGCGTCGTGCTCCTTGGTCGGCTTCGGCAAGCTCACCGCTCCTGCGCGCCAACCCTTGTGACGCAGCGTGCCCGTGTATGGACCCTTGCCGCTGACCTCACCTACGAGCTTGATTTCAGCCGCCGCGCGCACCTCACTGACTCGCGAGCCTTCTTCCTCGCTGCGAATCGGCGTCACTGGAACGTGTGCGTGCAATGCCTTGCGGCAACCGTCATGAACGAGACGCGCCGCGGCTCCGACGTCTGCATCGGAGAACTTCGCGATGTCTTGCTCCGAGAAATCGACGAGGCGCCCCTCACGTTGGAGCAGCTCCAACAACAAGAGCGCGCCACGCTCGCGCTCGAGGGCTGCGTCCACGATCGGAGTGTCCGTCCGCGGCGCTTCGGTGAGCGTAGGCATCGCGTCCTTGACAGCGAACGCGCGCGCAGCGAAGGCGCCATCGAAGAGCGCGCGAAAGAACGCGACGAACGCGAAGACGAAGCGTGATCCGAACGAGAGCGGTTGCACGCTCAGAGGTTTAGCTCAGAAAGAGCATCTCGCGGTACTTGGGCAGCGGCCACAGATCGTCTGCGATCAGAGACTCGAGCTCGTCGCACACGTGACGGACCTCGAGCATCGCGGGGGCGACCTCTTTGGCGAACGCTTCGGCCTTGCCCTCTTCGGTCGGCTTGCCCTCTGCTGCGGCGAGCAACTCTTCGAGGTTCTTGTTGCGCTTGCCGAGCAGCGACAAAAAATGCGCGATCTTGTCTGCCGGCTCTGCTTGGGGCGCCGTGAGCCCGGCCGCCTTCGCCGCCGCTGCGCCCTGCGCGAGCTGAGAGTGGTACTTGAGCGCAGTCGGAATCACCATGGTGTCGACGAGCTGCATGAGCGTCTCGACCTCGATTGCGAGGACCTTGTTGTAGCGCTCGACGCGCACGTGAAATCGGCTCCCGAGCTCGGCCTCGGAGAACACACCGAGCGAGGTGAGCATCTTCCTGCTCTGCTCGCTCACCATCTGCATCAGCGCCTCGGGCGTCTTGCGCAGGTTCGGCAAGCCGCGCTTTTCAGCCTCGCGGACCCACTCCTCGGCGTAGTTGTTTCCCTCGAAGCGGACAGCTTTGGTCGCGCCGATCGTCTCGCGGATGACCTCGAGGATCGCTTGGTCTGGAGACTTCGCCGTCTTGAGCTTGCTCTTCAGCGACTCGTTGAGCTCTCCGATTGCCTCGGCGACCGCGGCGTTGAGGAGCGTGATCGGGAACGCGGTAGACGAGCTCGACCCAACAGCGCGGAACTCGAACTTGTTGCCGGTGAACGCGAACGGCGAGGTGCGATTGCGATCCGTGTTGTCCTTCATGACCTCGGGGATCTTCGCGACGCCGAGCCGAATGACGGCTGCTTCGCCGCTCTCGCTCGACGTCTGGC
>JANYHY010000099.1 GCA_025362165.1 Myxococcales bacterium
GGCACCAAGCGCGTGTGCTCCCAGTCGGCGCGTGGGGCACGGTCGCCACCGAGGTCGCGCACTCGGTCGCGCGCGGCGACTCCGATCAGGGCGTCGTGTGCTGTTGGACGGGACCGGGAGTGTCGATCGCCGCCAACAAAGTGAAGGGCGTGCGCGCGGCCTTGTGCGCAGACGCGACGACCGCGAGTGGCGCGCGCAAGTGGAACGACGCGAACGTGCTCGCGCTCAGCCTGCGCACGCTGTCGGAGCCGGTCGCGGGCGAGATCATCGACGCGTGGCTCTCGTCCACCTACGATGGCTCGGAAGATGAGAGCCTCGGCGCGATGGGTGAGCGTTAGCGCGCTCCTGGTCTCGGGCTGCGCGAGCTGCTCACAGACCGATACGCAGACCTCGTCACCGGCCGACACGGGTGTCCCCAACGACGCCTCGACTGCCTCGGACGTAGTGGACGCAGCGATGGATGTCGCGCCGCAGCCGCTAGAGGACGTGCACTTCATCGGTCGCTTCGACACGACCGATCCAAAACATCCGCTCTTCGCGTTTCCAGGGACGGCGATCTCCACACGCTTCACCGGCACGGGGATCGACGTCGCGCTCGCCGACTCTGGCAAGAACTGGTTCGACGTATTCATCGACAACGGCGCGCCCACATTGCTCCAGACCGGCGGCAAGACCACGTTCACGCTCGCGTCCAACCTCGCGATGGGCACGCACGACGTCACGATCATCAAGCGCACCGAGGGCTTCGTCGGCTCAGTCCGCTTCAACGGCTTCACGCCGAAGGGCGGGGTGATCGTGCCTTCGCCGTTCCCCTACACGCGTCGCATCGAGATGATCGGAGACTCGATCACGTGCGGCTACGGAGTGCTCGGCGTGAACGGGATGTGCCCCTTCTCCGCGGACACCGAGAGCGAGAACGTCGCGTGGGGCGCGCTGGCGAGCAAACAGCTCAACGCAGCGCACACGGCGATCGCATATTCGGGTAGGGGCCTCTATCGCAACTTCGACGGCACGCTCACCAATCCCATGACCCAAATGTGGCTGCGCATCGTGCCTGACGATCCCAAGAGCGCCTGGGACTTCGCGCGCTACACGCCTGATGTCGTCGTGATCGATCTCGGAACGAATGACTACGCCCAGGGCGATCCGGGGATGCCGTATCAACAGGCTTACACGGCGTTCTTGAAGAAGCTCCGCGCGACCTATCCGTCCGCGCACCTCGTCGCGGCGCTTGGAGTAATGCTCGGCGTGAACGAGCAAGCCGTCCTGCTTGGGTACGTGCAGAGCGCGATCACTGCGACCGGTGACGCGAACGTGAGCCTGCTCGCCATGACTCCCCAAGATGGAACGGACGGCTTTGGCTGCGATTTTCACCCGAGCGTCGCCAGACAGCAGAAGATGGCAGCGGCGCTCGTCGCCCACTTGAAGCAAAAATTGAATTGGTGAGGTGAGGGGCACCTATCGAGGTGGGGGGTTGTGGCTCGGCGACGCGCAGTACTTTTCCCTGTGCCGGCCGACACTAAAGCCCCGGTGTCGTTTCACTATGGCGCACACGACATGGTCGGCCGTCACAGGAAAAAGCACCGCACGCTCGCCGGTTGTCGCGGCGGATAGGTGGCTGGAGGGAGAGTGGGGCACTTATCGACGGGGTTGTCGCTCGCGCAGTACTTTTCTCTGTGCCGATGAGTTTCTTCTGTAACGCCACGTGGGTTGGCGAGACAGTGCGCTAAGGGGAAATCATGAGCCTATCGAATGAACCGGTGTTGCAGCTGTTTGCGCTCTCGAGCGCCGTGGTGGTCGTCACGCTCTATGGTCTCGGGTTCGCGACTGCGAAGAAGCGGGCCGATCGCAAGTTGGTGATCAATCCCGAAGACGTCGCCGTCAACTCGGGCGCCAAGGTCGGCGACGGCGAGCACCCAGACGTCTTGCGGATCAAGAGAGCGCACTTGAACGGCATCGAGAACGCCGTGCCCTTCTTCGTGCTCGGCTTTTTGTTCACGATGACAGACCCGAGCTTGACGTTGGCGCGCGTCTTGTTCGGGACGTTCGTCGGGATTCGTGTGCTGCACGCCGTGTTCTACTTGAGCGCGAAGCAGCCGTTCCGCACGGCTTCATTCGCGGTTGGCGCGATCGTGAACCTCGTGTTGCTCGAAGAGGTCGTGCGTCACGCGGTGTGAGAGGGGCACCTATCGGGTTGGGAGGTAGTGGCTCGGCGACGCGCAGTACTTTCCCCTGTGCCGGCCGACACTAAAGTCTCGGGGTCGTTTCACTATGGCGCGTGCGACATGGTCGGCCGTCACAGGGAAAAGCACCGCGCGCTCGCCGGTCTTTGCGGCGCTAGGTGGCTGGTGGGGTGAAAGGGAGCAACCGGGCTTCATGTCGGATTGTACGAATCGGAGTGTTAGACGGCGCCGCTTGTTCCTAGCTTGGTTCGCCAGTCTCCTGGGAGATCGAGGAAGCCCTCGTTGTAGAGGAAGTCGTAGGTTCCTTCGCACACTAGCTCGCAGACGTCGCTGAAGATGTGTGGGTCGCTTACGAAGCGGAGTGTTTCGCTGCGGAATTTGCCTTCGCCTGCGTGCACGCGCTTGAGCATCTCGTCTGCGGCGAAGGGGACGAGTCGCTGAAGGAAGCGGCGCTCGAAGGCCTCGCGGAACTGGGTGAACATCTCTGCGGACACTTTGTAGCCGCCGCGCATCTTGGAGTCCGCGAGGCGCGCTTCGCGAACGACCTCCCAGGACAGCTCTCCTACGACAGGCGGGAGCTCTTGCATGAAGAAGAGCGAGAGCACCTCGTTGAGCAAACGCACGAGCGCGTTGAGCTCTGGCGTGGTGCGCGTGAGGAATCCGTTGCGGAGCTCCTTGACCCAGTCATCCAGGCGCTCGAGCGCGTCTGCCTTCACGTCTGGGTTGTGGTACTCGAACTTCCCGAGGTCTGCCCGGATGGCGGCCTCGTGCTTGCTGATGACGTGGAAGAGCGCCTGCTCGGAGAAGCGCATCGTCTTCGTCTCGTTGTTGCCGCCCTTGAGTTTGTCGTGCAGCTCGGACTCGAAGAACAGACGCGCGAACCGCTTGCTCACTTCGCCGAGCTTGCGCTGCACGATCGACGCGAGCTTGTCGCTGCGAAAGAGCTTTGCGAGCATGATCTTCAAGTTACCGATGAGCTCGATCTCGATCTGCCCGCGATCCTCGGGCTTGGGGAGCGACATCGACTTTGGAGGTTGAGCTGCCTGCTGGAGCATTTGGAGCTCCGCGATGACCTGCGCAGTGACGGCGTCCAGCTCAGCGTTGGTCTCGAGCTCGCGTTTGTAGTGCACCACGTGCGCCTTGAGCTGTTCGTCGCGGAGCTGCAGAGCGATCTCGGCGAGCGACTGCTTGGCGCTCGTCGACATGTTGCCTTGCGAGGGCGGCGAGGGCGCGTTTGGGAAAGGCTTGTTCATTTGCCCGCCCATCATGGCGTCCATCCACCCGCTTGGAAAGCCACGCCGGATCTCCGCAGTTCCGCGCACGTCAGGCAGCGTGAGGCGGCTCGTCCGTAGTCCTTCGCGTCAGCTCGCTTGACAGAGAGGTTACAGAGAGTAAGTTGCGCGCGAAGTCGAGCCGCTAGTGGCCCGATGTGTCGCGCGGTGGAGCAGCCTGGTAGCTCGTCGGGCTCATAACCCGAAGGTCGCTGGTTCAAATCCGGCCCGCGCAACTAAACGAATGCGCGGGGTTGCCTCAGCTCGAGGCACCCCGCGTTTGAGTTTCGGGCCATTTTTCGGGCCATGAGAAGACGCGCACGGTTCATCCGGAACCGTGCACGTGCGTTCGAGAGCGGTGTTCGCCAGAACGAAACCGCTCATGGCCAAGCCCACCAAGCACTACGGCAAGTGGCGCATCCGTTGGATCGACGATCACGGCGAACGCCGCAGCGAGGTCT